>NZ_JAMYQZ010000066.1:0-34979 GCF_040321145.1 Mesorhizobium sp. M0514 | reverse complement strand
GGTCGAGACGGCGCAGTCGCTGGCCGACCGCGCCGGCGACATCCTGCGTAACTTCGAGGGCGCCGACCAGCGGCTGAGCATGCGCATCGGCGAATCCGCCGAAGCGCTGGCCGCCCGCGCCTCGGACCTTGGCCGCATCTTCGACGCCGCCGACCAGCAGCTGATCTCGCGCATTGCCGAGGGTTCGGACGCGCTGTCGGCACGCGCCACCGAGATCAGCCGCATCTTCGACGAGGCCGATCACCGCCTGGTGTCGCGCATCGCCGACTCCACGTCGACGATCGGCGAGCATGCCGACAACATCGTCGGTGCCTTCGCCAGCACCGAGCAGCGTGTTGCCGAACGCGCACGCCAGACCGGCCAGGAACTTGCCGTCCACGCCCGCGAGATGGAGCAGGCTTTGGCCGGGGCCGACGAGCGGCTGGCTGCGAGCGTTGCGTCCGCAGCTTCGCGCGTCGAGGAACAGGTCGCCAGCGTCGAGAACCGCCTTCTTTATACGACGGAGACGATGGGCCAGAAGCTCAACGAGCAGGTTTCCAGCGCAGAAGCTCAGCTGATCTCGCGCGCCAACACGATTGCGGAGACTTTTACCGCGGTCGGCCAGCACATTGGCCAAAGCACCAACGACGCTGCCAAGACCATCGGCACCAATACCCGCGAGCTCAACACGATACTGGCGGCGCGTTCGGCCGAGATGGCGAAGATCCTGGACGAAACCGCGCGGCCGCTGGTCGAGCGCTTCGCCCAGGGCGGCTCGGAACTGCAAAAGAGCATGGAAGAGGTCACCGAACGCGCGACCGAGAAGCTGCGCAGCGAAAATGCCGCCCTCGTCAACGCGCTCGCCAGCCGCACCGCCGAAACGCTGTCGGCCGTCGAAGGCGCGCGCTCGTCGCTCGCCGATAGCGTCGCCGACCTCATCGGCCGCATGAGCGTCTCCAGCTCGCAGCTTGGTGAGCTGATCGAACAGGCGGCGATCAACCTCGGCCAGGTTGACGAACGTCTGAGCGGCAGCACGCAAAGCTTCGCGGCAACCACCGAAAAGGCCGCGCAGACCTTCGCCAGCTCGGCCCGCCTGGTCGATTCGAACACGACGCGGCTTACCGAATTGTCGTCGTCGACCCTGCGCGAAGTGGCCTCGATCGCCACCAAGTTCGACGAGCACAGCCGCTTGCTGTCCTCGGCCTCGGATCTGTTGAGCTCGGCGCAGAGCAATCTGGAGCACACGCTTGAGCGGCAGTCGTCGCTCGAAGATCTCGCCGTCGGCCTGGTCAAGAAGTCGGAAGACCTCGAGAAGGTGATGCGTTCGTTCGAAAACCTTGTCGGCCAGACGATGCAGAATGCCGAAGGCAAGACGCTGGCATCAGCCGACAAGATCCGGATCGCCATAACGGAAGTGGTCGATTCGGCAACCAGCCGGTTCGCCGATGCGACCGAGGAGATGCGGCGCACCGCAAGCTCGATCAAGAGCGAGCTCGACCTCACCCGCGCCGAGCTCAAGAAGGGCGTCATCGAGATGCCGGAAGAGGCCAAGGAATCGACCTCGGCGATCCGCCGTGCCGTTGCCGAGCAGATCAACGCGCTCAAGGAACTTTCGGATATCGTTGCGAAATCGGGACGCGGCGGCGACAATGCCGAACCGCGCGCCCTGCGCCCGGCGCCGCAGGCGCCAGTGCAGCGCCCGGCCGAGCCGGTACGCCGCCCGCCGCCGGCGCCACAGCCGGAGCGCCCTGCTCCGCAGGCGCCGCTCGGCGGCCTGCGTGGCACGCTCGATATCGAACGCCCTGCCGAAGCACCGCGCCAGCGCGACGCCAACGCCCGCACGCCGCAAGGCGGCTGGGTGCGCGATCTCCTGACCGGGGCATCGCGCGAGGAGGAAGTCGCCAGGCCGGCAGCGCCCGCGGAAGCACCGCGCGCAACTCCCGCCCAGCGCTCGCCGCTGCATGTCATGGAGTCGCTCAACTCGCTCTCGGTCGATATTGCCCGGGCGATCGACCACGACGCCTCGATCGAGCTGTGGAACCGCTACCGGCGCGGCGAGCGTGACGTGTTCACGCGCCGCCTCTACACGCTCAAGGGCCAGCAGACCTTTGACGAAATCCGCCGCAAATATCAGGCCGAGGCGGAGTTCCGCGCCGCCGTCGACCGCTACTGCGACGATTTCGAGAAGCTGCTCAAGGACGTCTCGCGCAACGACCGCGACAACATCATGGCGCAGACCTACCTGACGTCGGACACCGGCAAGGTCTACACCATGCTGGCCCATGCGAGCGGCCGTTTGCACTGATTGAGGCGACACCACAGACAAAGAAAAGGCGGGAAGTTCCCGCCTTTTCTTTGTGCAAAATCGTCGGTCTGCGCTGCCCCTCATCCGCCTGCCGGCACCTTCTCCCGTATAGCGACGGGGTGAAGGGAGATGGCATCAGCCTCGCCGCCCATACTGCGACGGTGACAATTGGCGAAATCATTGGCGATGGCGTTCTTTCTCCCGTCACTATACGGGGAGAAATGCCCGGCAGCGCAATGAGGGTCAGCGCGGACCTGCGATATTTGGTCGAGTGCTGGCTTAACGCGACGAACGATCGTTCGAAGCCTCGACCGGCTCAGATAACCGAATCCGTCCAGCCCACGATATCCTTCGCCGCCTCGCCGAAGGCGCTGTCGAGCGCGTTGACATAGGCCGGATTGCCGCCGCCGGAGACGGGAGCGGATGCGGTGAAGCTCTTCGAGGCGCGCACCTCGCCGTTGCGGTCGTTCAGGATGCGCACGAAGAGATTGACCTCGGCATGCTCGCCACCATTGACGCGGACTTCGAAGGAGCGGATCTCGACGATCACCTGGAAGTCGATCGCCAGCCCCTCGCCCGGCTTGCCGACGCCGGCAAAGCTTCCGGAGCGCTGGAAGGTTTCGGCGAGCCTCGCCTGCACGATCAGCGGCAGCCGGTCGGCCCATTGCGCGCCCTTGAGATACTGGATCGAGCGATCTGACGGCTTGATGACGATGTTCTGGCTGTCCAGCGCCTTGAGCGCGGAGGGCTGGGCGATCAGGATCTGGCGGCGGCTGTGGCCATGGGCGTCGATCGACGGGGCGGACAGCTCGAACGTATCGAGTGGCGCCGGCTTGCCTCCCAATGCCGCGCAACCAGCCAGCGTCAGGCCAAGCAAAACGACTGCCGATCTATACCCACCCAACCCGAACGTCACGCGTGATCCCCACTGTCCCCGGATCGTATGATGAATCCGCATCCCCGGTCCATGTAATTGCTGCGGGCGGGCACGGAAGTCAACGCCGTGCCCTGCCATCGAACTGCCGGACCTCGCCGTCGCCGCCCGACAGGATGCGCTGCGGGTTGCGGCTGAGATCGGTCACCGCCTCTTCGATGCGGCTGATCGAACGCCGGCTGTCCTGGACCAGCGCCTCGACATTCGACAGGCCCTGGCCCGAGAAGCGCGCAATATTGTCGGTGATCGTGCCAAGCCGGGCGTTCAGCGTGTCGGCGACCTGCTTGAACGACTTCAGCGTGTCCCTGGCATCGGCCATGACGCCGTCGGCTTGGCCCGAACCGAGCAGCGTATCGACCCTTTTCAGGATGCCGTCGACGCGCACCGAGGCATCGTTGAGGCGCGACGCAAGCTGTTTGGCGTCCTTGATCGTCTCGTCGATGTCGTCGGCCCGGTCGGCGAACTTGTTGGTCACCTTGGCGATGTCGGCGGCGGCCTTGTTGGCATTTTCGCTGGCCTTCTGAATGTTGGCGAGCGCCACGCGCACTTGTGCCGGATCGATGCCGTCGAGCACATTGTCGACCTTGGCCAGCGTGCCTTGCGTGCGCGTGGCGAAATCGTTGACCGAGCCGACCGCGGTATCGACGTTCTTGATCACGCCGTCGAGCTGTCCGCTGGTCTCCTTCAGATTGGCGGTGACGGCGTCCACATTGGCGACGATGCTCTTGATCTTGTCCTTGTCGACGGCATTAAGCAGGCCTTCGGCAGCCTTCAGCGTGCCGTCGAGCTTGCCGGAAACACCCTTCAGCTCATCCGACAGCGCGCTGACGGCGGTCAGGAACTTGTCGATGCCGTCGGCATTCCTGGCCAGCGCATCGGAAAATGTCTGGGCGTTCTTGACGGTCTGGGTCAGCGGCCCGCGCACATCCCTGGTGAAACTTTCGAGTTCGGAAAGCACCTTGTCGGCACGGGTGAAGATATTCTGCGCAGTCTGCAGCAGGTTGGTGACCACCGATGGATTGGCGACGATCTCGGCGGTCCTGCCTTCCTTTGCCGCCTCTTCCAGGAGATTTGGTTCCTTTGGATCGGCGCCCTTCAATTCGATGTTGACCTGGCCGGCAAGGCTGGCGATGCCGATATCGGCCTGCGTCGATTTGGTGAGCGGCGTAGTCTGGTCGATCTCGGTCGTAGCAATGGCGGCATTGGGGTCATTGCGGTCGAAATAGACGCGCTTGACCACCCCGACCTTGACGCCGTTGAACAGCACCAGACTGCCGGGGCCGAGGCCGGAGGCCGAACCCTGAATGCGCACGCGCAGCTCCGCCGTCTCGCCGCGATCACCGATCTGGGCGGTCCAATAGACGAACCCGAACGCCGCCAGGATTGCAGCCAGGGTGAAAATGCCGACAATTACGTAGTTGGCTCTGGTTTCCATTGCCCCACTTATGTCTATGCGCGCGCGGCAAGATCAAGTTGCCGAGCCCGTTTTCCGCGGAAATAGGATTTGACCCACGGTTCTTCGCTTTTCAGCATGTCGTCGATCGTGCCTTCGACCAGGATTTTCTTGTTGCCGAGCACCGCCACGCGGTCGCAAGCGGTAAACAGCGTGTCGAGATCGTGCGTCACCATATAGACCGTCAAATCCATCGTATCGCGCAGCTTGACCACTAGTTCGTCGAATTCGGACGCGCTGATCGGGTCGAGGCCGGAAGTCGGCTCGTCGAGGAAGACGATGTCGGGGTCGAGCGCCAGCGCCCGCGCCAGGGCGGCGCGCTTGATCATGCCGCCCGAAAGCTCCGAGGGAAATTTTTGCGCGGCGTCCGGCGGCAGGCCGACCAGTTCGATCTTGAGCAAGGCCAGCTCGTCCATCAGTTTCTTCGGCAGATCGAGATATTCGCGCATCGGCACCTGCACGTTTTCCTGCACGGTCAACGCCGAAAACAGGGCGCCGTGCTGGAAAAGCACGCCAAGCCGCATATCGATGCGCAACCGTTCGATGTCGCTGGCCTTTTCGAGGTCGAGACCAAACAGCTTGATCGTGCCGGACTGCTTGTGCAGCAGGCCGAGAATCGTGCGCAGCAGCACCGATTTGCCGGCGCCCGAGGCGCCGACGAAACCGAGGATTTCGCCGCGCTTGATGTCGAGCGCCAGTTTGTCGAGGATCAGCTTGTCGTCCAGGGCAACGGTGATGTCGCGCACCGACAGCACGATATCGCTTTCGCCCGTTCCCTGCATAGCCTTGGTCGCCTTTGAGTTTCTGCGCATGATGTCAGAACTCGATCGATGCGTAGAAGATGGCGAAAAGGCCATCGAGGATGATGACGACGAAGATCGACTTCACCACCGAGGCGGTGACGTGCAGACCCAGCGATTCGGCGCTGCCGCCGACCTTCATGCCTTCTACGGAAGCAATGGTGCCGATGATCATGGCCATGAAGGGCGCCTTGATCAGCCCGGCGAAGATGGTGCTGATATCGATCGCGCCGCGCAGCCGGTCGATGAAGGCCGTCGGCGCAATACCGGAATAAAGCCAGGCGGCTAGGATGCCGCCGCCAAGAGCGGCAAAATTGGCGACGATGGTGAGACAGGGCAGCGCGATCACCAGCGCCACCAGGCGCGGAAACACCAGCACGCCGATCGGGTTGAGGCCGATGACCTTCAGCGCGTCGACCTCCTCGCGCATCTTCATCGAGCCGATCTCGGCGGTGATGGCGCTGCCGGAGCGGCCGGCGATCATGATGGCGGTCATCAGCACGCCGAGTTCGCGCAGGATCAGCACGCCGACCAGATCGACAACGAAAATGTTGGCGCCGAAATAATTGAGCTGGTAGGCGCCCTGCTGGGCGACGATGGCGCCGACGATCGCCGACATCAGCACCACCACCGGGATGGCGCCGACCCCCATGCGATCGATCTGGTTGAAGATCGCCGCCGGATTGATTGCATGGCCGCGCCCGAGCTTCATCTGGGCGCCGCCGATGGTGGCGCCGAGGATGTTCATCGAGGCGAGGAAATCGTCGCGCATCTCATAGATGCGGCGGCCGACGGCCTCCAGCCCGCGGAGGATGATGTTGGGGCGCCGGACGCCGCGCGATTCGGGCTCGCGCCGGACAGCTTCGCCAACGGCGCCGAGCAGGATCGAGGCGACATCGCTTTGCCCCTGCATCTTGATCTCGACACCCTTCTTTTCGAAGACGCTGACCAGGCGATCGATCAGCCAGGCGCCGGCGGTGTCCATCTTCTCGATGTGGGAAAGATCCAAAGCGAGCGTCTGGAAGCCTTTGCGCTGCTCGATCTTGCGCATCTCGGCGTCGATCAGCGCCACTGTCGTCGTCGTCCAGATGCCGGAGAAAGCGCAGCCGAGGACGCCGCCCTCCTCGCCGACCGCAACGCGGGGCTGGTGGTCGGCCTCCTTGGCGGCGTTGCCGCTTGCGTCGCGTTTGCCGATGGTCAACATGGCGTCCTGTTTAGCCTGACGGGTCGTACCTGTCGATTTGCCGACGACGTGTTGTCGCATAGCCGGAGCAGAAAATTATGGCGCGTGTCATTTCGGTTGAGGCCGAGCGTTTTCCCATTGCCGGCACCTTCACCATCTCGCGCGGGTCGAAGACCGAAGCCGAAGTCATTACCTGCACGATCAGCGATGGGGACAATCGCGGATGGGGCGAATGCGTCCCCTACAAGCGCTATGGCGAGACCATGGAGGGGGTGCGCGACGCCATCGAGGCCATGCGCCGGCAGATAGAAGGCGGCATCAGCCACAAGGACCTGCTCGATGCGATGCCGGCGGGTGCTGCCCGCAACGCCATCGATTGCGCCTTTTGGGACCTGGAGGCCAAGATCAGCGGCGTTGCGGTCGCGGACGCCATCCACGCTGTGCCCTTGTCGGCGCTGGAGACGGCCTACACGCTGTCGCTAGGCGAGCCGGAGGCAATGGCGGCGCAAGCCCGCGCCAATGCCGGGCGGCCGCTGCTCAAGGTCAAGATCGGCGGCGACAACGACTTGGCCCGCATCCGCGCCGTGACCGAAGCGGCGCCCGACAGCCGCATCATCCTCGACGCCAATGAAGGCTGGACCGATGCCAACATCATCGAGAATCTCGCTTTCGCCGCCGAACATGGGATAGCCCTGATCGAACAGCCGCTTCCCGCCGGCCATGATGCCATCCTGCGCCACATCGCGCATCCGGTGCCGATCTGCGCAGACGAAAGCGTCCACGAGGCGAAGGACCTCGAAGCGCTTGTCGGCCTCTATGACGCCGTCAACATCAAGCTCGACAAATCCGGCGGTCTGACCGCCGCCCTTACCCTTCGCAACCGCGCCCGGGAGCTGGGATTCGGCGTGATGGTCGGCTGCATGGTCGGCACGTCGCTGGCGATGGCGCCGGCTGTGTTGCTTGCACAGGGCGCCGAGTTCGTCGACCTCGACGGCCCGCTGCTGCTTGCCCGCGACCGCCAGCCCGGCCTCGTGTACCAGGGGTCGCTGGTGTTACCGCCTGACAGGATGCTGTGGGGCTGAACGCGCGGCGAGCCCGATCAGCGCCAGGCCGATGATGGCGATCGGGACCATCGCCAGGAAGCCGTCGACGCCGTAGCGCTCGTAAAGCGGGCCGGACGCCAGCGTCACCGCCGCCATGAAGAAGCCGTTGAAGAAATAGGCAATGCCTTGCGCCGCACCCGTGCGTTCTTCCGAAACCGTTTCGCCGATCATCTTCTGCAGGCCGATCAGCACCATCGCCACCGACACCGAATGCAGGGTTTGGACGCCGAAGAAGCCGGCGACGCCAAGCCCGAGTGGCCAGATCAACGGAAAGGCGATCCAGCGCAGGATGGAGCCGACGCCGGCGATCAGCATCACCTTGACGACTGAGACGGAGGCAAAAATACGGTTGAAAAACACGAACATGCAGACCTCGGCCACCACGCCCCAGGCCCACAGCAGGCCAACGACGGAATCGCTGATGCCGACCGATTTCCAGTAGATGGAGACAAAGCCGTAGAGGAAGGCATGGCTGGCGGTGATGATGCCGACGCCGAGGGTGAAATAGAGGAAATACGGATTGAGCAGGCTCGGCGCCTGATGCTGGATGTCGGCGGCAGATAGCGGCGAAGCGCGGCGCGGGCGGCCAAGCCGCGGCGCCAGCAATCCGGCGACGAGCGCGGCAGACAATGCCGCAAAGATGATTACCGGCACGGCCTGCGGGCTCGTCCAGGCGAGGATAAAGCCGCCTGCGACATTGGCGCAGAGATAGGATATCGAGCCCCATTTGCGCATCGCGGTGTAGTTCGAGCCGAAGCGGCGCACACCCGACAGCGCGAGCGAATCGGCGATCGGCGAATGCGGCGTCCACACCACCGTCAGCGCCAGCGATACGGCAAGCACCGCCGCATAGGTGGGAGTGAGGAAATAGCCGGCGGAAAGCACCATCGTCGCGGCCACCAGCGCAATATAGACATCGGCCCTGTCCTTCGCCCGGTCGGCCAGCGCGGTCAGCAGCGGCGTCGTCACCACGCGCAGGAACATCGGCGCCGCCAGGATGATGGCGATCTGCTCGGCGTGGAAACCCTGGGCATGCAGCCACAGCGGGAAATAAGGCACATGCGTTCCCAGGGACATGAATAATGTCGCGAAGATCAGGCTCATGCGCAGTTCGAAATGGCGCGGCTTGACGAGTTGTTTGGGCGAGAGCGGCGGCAGCGACATGAATCGATCCAATTACGCTGCACAAGGGCTGCAACGCAGATCGATCCCTTAACATGCGCGAAAGCGGTCCGAAACTGCCTGGACCAGTCGATTAACAGGAGGGTTATGCCGCTTCGACGACCCTGTCTTCGATGAGCAGCGGGATGAACGGCTCGTCCGGTGCTTCGGGCAGCACCAGCGCCCAGTGGATGATCTCCATCTTGCCGTCGAAATGTTCGACCACCGCCGTGCAGCTCTCCACCCAGTCGCCGGTGTTGATGTACTGCACATCCTCATAAGTCTCGATCGCGGCGTGATGGATGTGGCCGCAGATGACGCCGTCGACATGCGAGCGGCGGGCCTCCTCGGTCAGCACCGTCTGGAACGAGCCGATGAAGTTGACCGCGTTCTTGACCTTGACCTTGGCCCAGGACGAGAACGACCAGTAAGGGAGACCCAGCAAATGGCGGAGCTTCGTCACCACGCGGTTGACCATCATCGCGGCGTCATAGGCGTAGTCGCCGAGGTAGGCCAGCCAGCGTGCATTGTGGACGACGGTGTCGAACTGGTCGCCGTGGATGACCAGCAGGCGCCTGCCATCGGCGGTTTCGTGGATGGCGCGGTCGGCAACGACGATGCCGCCGAAATGCACGCCTTGGAACTGGCGCGCGAATTCGTCGTGATTACCGGCGATATAGGTGATCGAGGTGCCCTTTCGCGCCTTGCGCAGCAGTTTCTGGACGACGTCATTGTGGCTCTGCGGCCAATGCCAGCTGCGCCGCAGACGCCAGCCGTCGACGATGTCTCCGACGAGATAGATGATATCGGCGTCGTGATACCGCAGGAAATCGATCAGGAACTCGGCCTTGGCCGCCTTCGATCCGAGATGCAGGTCGGATATGAACATGCTGCGGAAAGTGCGGGTTTCTGTACCGGACATCAGATCGTCACCGTTGCTTTCGCGCAGGCTATGCCCCGATTCATGCAACAACCGTATGACGGTTGCGATTGGGCCAGCCAAAGGGCTAGCGTGCCGCGCCATTCACAGGAGAAAATCGTCATGGATCTGGGCATCAAAGGCAAGAAGGCCATCGTCTGCGCATCGAGCAAAGGGCTGGGCCGCGGCTGCGCCATGGCGCTGGCCGAGGCCGGCTGCGATCTCGTCGTCAACGGCCGCAATGCCGAGCTGCTGGCAAAAACCGCGGCCGAACTGCGCGAACGCTACGGCGTGAAGGTGACCGAGATCGTCGGCGACGTCTCGAAACCCGACGTGCAGAACGCGCTCCTTGCCGCCTGCCCCGACCCGGATATCCTGGTCAACAACAATGGCGGCCCGCCCTTGCGCGATTTCCGCGAACTCGACCGCGCAAAGATCCTCGAAGGCGTGACGCAGAACATGGTGACGCCGATCGAACTGGTGCAGGCCGTCATCGACGGCATGGCCATGCGCGGCTTCGGCCGCATCGTCAACATCACCTCGCTGTCGGTCTACGTCCCGATTCCCGGCCTCGATCTGTCGTCCGGCGCGCGAGCCGGGCTGACCTCGTTCCTGGCCGGCGTGGCGCGCACGGTGATCGACCGCAACGTCACCATCAACAGCCTGCTGCCGGGCAAGCTCGACACCGACCGGCTGCGCGGCCCGCATGAGGCCGGCACGATGGAAGACCCGGCAGCGGCCGCAGCGCGCAAGACCCGCATCAGCGCCGACGTTCCGGCCAAGCGGCTCGGCACGCCGGAAGAGTTCGGCCAGATCTGCGCCTTTCTGTGCTCGGTCCATGCCGGTTATCTCACCGGCCAGAACATCCCGGTCGATGGCGGCCTCTATGTCAGCGCGTTCTGAAGGGCTCAGTGCATCCTCAGCAGGATTTCCGCGCAACCGTTTGAAATAATTCGGTCTTTTCGACCCCGGTTGTTTTAGCCGCCCTTGCGTTATTTGGCGTCGCGAAAAACCATTTTTGCGTGCTAAAAGGCTGCAAAGCAGGTTTGAGGGAGCGGCCGCATGGAAGGCGAGAACAAAAAAACGGCACGTTCGGACCTCGACGAAGCCGCCCTCTACTTCCACAAGCATCCAAGGCCGGGAAAGCTCGAGATTCAGGCAACCAAGCCGCTCGGCAACCAGCGCGATCTGGCGCTGGCCTATTCGCCGGGTGTTGCCGCGCCCTGCCTCGAAATCCGCGACAATCCGGCAACCGCGGCCGATTATACAGCGCGCGCCAATCTGGTCGGCGTCGTCTCCAACGGCTCGGCCGTGCTCGGGCTCGGCAATATCGGCCCGCTCGCCTCCAAGCCGGTGATGGAAGGCAAGGCGGTGCTGTTCAAGAAATTCGCCGGCATCGACGTCTTCGACATCGAGATCGACGCGCCGGGCATAGAGCGCATGGTCGAGACGATCTCGGCGCTGGAACCGACATTCGGCGGCATCAATCTCGAGGACATCAAGGCGCCCGAATGCTTCGAGGTCGAGGCGCAGTTGAAGGCCCGCATGAGCATTCCCGTCTTCCATGACGACCAGCATGGCACCGCCATCATCGTCGCCGCCGCGGTGCTCAACGGGCTGGAATTCGCCGGCAAGACCATTTCCGACATCAAGATCGTCACCTCAGGCGCCGGTGCGGCAGCGCTCGCCTGCCTCAACCTGTTGGTCTCGCTTGGCGCCAAGGTAGAGAATATCTGGGTCACCGACCGCTTCGGCGTCGCCTACAAGGGCCGCACCGACGAGATGGATCGCTGGAAAGACCCCTATGTGAAGGACACCGAGGCGCGCACGCTGGCCGATGTGATCCCTGGCGCCGACGTTTTTCTCGGCCTGTCGGCCGCCGGCGTGCTGAAGCCGGAATTGCTTGATCATATGGCGCCTAAGCCGTTGATCCTGGCGCTGGCCAACCCCAATCCCGAGATCATGCCGGAGGTCGCGCGCGCCGCCCGTCCCGACGCGATGATCTGCACCGGCCGTTCCGATTTTCCCAATCAGGTCAACAACGTGCTTTGTTTTCCTTACATCTTCCGCGGTGCGCTGGACTGCGGCGCCAGCGCCATCAACGAGGAGATGAAGATGGCCGCGGTCAGGGCAATTGCTGCCCTTGCCCGCGAGGAACCATCCGACGTCGCCGCCCGCGCCTATTCCGGCGAGACGCCGATCTTCGGACCCGACTTCCTTATCCCCTCGCCCTTCGATCCCCGCCTGATCCTGCGCATCGCGCCGGCGGTGGCCAAGGCTGCCTGCGACACCGGCGTCGCGACCCGGCCGATCACCGACTTCGCCGCCTATATCGACCAGCTCAACCGCTTCGTCTTCCGCTCCGGCCTGGTGATGAAGCCGGTGTTTTCGTCGGCCAAGGCGTCGACCGCCAAGCGCGTCATCTATGCCGACGGCGAGGATGAGCGCGTGTTGCGCGCAGCCCAGGTGGTGCTGGAGGAAGGCATTGCCGAGCCGATCCTGATCGGCCGCCCGCATGTCATCGAGGTCAGGCTGAAACGCTACGGCCTGCGTATCAAGCCGGGCGTCGATTTCGGCCTGATCAACCCGGAAGACGATCCGCGCTACCGCCATTATGTCGACCTGTTGATCGAGCTTGCCGGCCGGCGCGGCGTGACGACGGAGGCCGCGCGCACCATGGTGCGCACCGACAATACGGTGATTGCCGCGCTGGCGCTGAAGCGCGGCGATGCCGACGCCATGATCTGCGGCCTCGAGGGTCGTTTCGAGCGGCATCTGCGCAATGTGACGCTGGTCATCGGACCACGCGCGGGCGTCAAGGACCGCGACCTGTCGACGCTGTCGATGCTGATCTCGCAGCGCGGCATCATCTTCCTCACCGACACCCATGTCTCGGTCGACCCGACGGCCGAGGAAATCGCCGAAATGACCATATTGGCGGCGGAGGAAATCCAGCGCTTCGGCATCGAGCCGAAGGCAGCGCTGCTGTCGCATTCGGATTTCGGCTCGCGCGATTCTCCCAGCGCGCTGAAGATGCGGCAGGCGGCGGCGATCCTGGCGCGCGTTGCGCCCGACCTGCAATGCGACGGCGAGATGCATGCCGATTCAGCCCTGTCGGAGCATCTGCGCCAGCGCGTCTATCCGCATTCGCGGCTGAAGGGCGAAGCCAATCTCCTGGTGTTCCCCAACCTCGACTCCGCCAACATCACGCTGACCGCGCTGCGCACGATGATGGACGCGCTGCATGTCGGGCCGATCCTGCTTGGCACCGACAAGCCGGCGCATATTTTGACCCCGTCAGTGACCTCGCGCGGCGTCGTCAACATGACGGCGCTTGCGGTGGTCGAGGCGGCGCACAAGGCGCAGGCGGTGGTTCATTTCGGCTGAGTTTCTCACGCAGGCGCGAAGCGGTAATGCCCGGTCTGCTTGAAGGCGAACAGCGTGTCCTCCTCGCGGGCGCCCGCCCCGATATTGTGGATGACCAGCGCTCGTTCCGGCACGTCCGCCGAGCGTTCGGATGAGACGATGACGATGTGCGGCAGGTTGCCGGGCAGCATCTGGGTGACGATATCGCCCGGCTGAAAGTCGGGAGGATACTCGCTGGCGGGCAAGGAAACTCCGTTGCGCCCGAAAAATGCGGCAAGATTGCCGACCCGTCGGTGGTCGATGTTGCGGTCGGTCGCTTTCAGGCCCCAGGTCTTGGGGTAGGCGGCGAAATTGGCGGCCATATCCTCATGCACCAGTTTCTGCAGGTCGAGCTTGAAGGCGCGGCGACAGGCGCGGACAATGACGTCCGTGCACACGCCTCGATCCGGCGCGACATCGCCGCCGGGATAGTCGAGGCGGACATAGGTCGGGTCGTAGAATGTGGTGACGCCGATCTGCTCACGCGCGGCTTCGACCAATTTGCTGCGCCAGTCCGGAGCGGCTGGATTTTCCTGCGCCAAGGCTGCGGGCGCCGCCAGGCACAGGAGGCCGAACTGCAGTGCGGTTCGACGGGTAATCGCGATCATGCCAGCTCCCCGGGGCATTGCTGGATCGTGGGATAATTCCGGGGCGATTGCGCCTTTTTCATGCAGCGGTGAGATCGCACAGTTGCCGCCCTATCCAAACGCCTCCTGCAACGCGTCTATGGGCTAAGACCATCTTTGGTTGTAGATTGAGGGAACGGTTAACCGCGAATCCGGTAGACAGGCAGGCAAGCGGGGTTTCGGCCAATGACGGGCGGACGATGGAGACTGAAGCATCTGGCTGCGCTGCTCGGCGCGCTTGTGCTTTCGGCCGTCGCCACCACTGAACCGCAGGCCGCCTCCCGCGTTTGCCGTCAACTGGAAGCCGAGCTTGCTTCTTCATCGAATGGCGGCGGCAATTCCAGCATGGTGCGGAAGTATGACAAGGCCATCTCCCGCCAGTTCGAACAGCTATCAAAGGTGCGCGGTCGTGCGAGCGATGCGAATTGCGGGTTTTCGCGGTTTTCGCGCAATGTCAGCCAATGTGCCGCGCTGAACAGCAGCATCGATCGCATGAACGCCAATCTCGATGCGTTGCAAGCCAAGCGCGCGCAGCTTGCCGGCGGCGGCTCGCGGCGCGACCGCGGCCGCATCCTGGCCGCGCTCGACGCCAATGGCTGCCGTGACGAGCCCGCGCCGCGCCGGGAGCCGCTGCAGGAAGCCAGCCGCGAACCCGACGACGGCAATCTGTTCGACCAGCTTTTCGGCGGCAACCGGCAGATCGACACGCTCGATCAGCCCGATGATCCCGGCGAGGAGCGCAATGTGCGCCGGGTGCTCAATCAGCCCGGCGTGCCGGATTTCCCGACGGTCGGCGGCGAGTTCCATACGAGCTGCGTGCGCACCTGCGACGGCTATTTCTTCCCGATGTCGAACTCGGCTTCGCTCGGCGATTTCGAGCGCGACCAGAAGAATTGCGAATCGAGCTGCCCCGGCACCGAAATGCAGGTGTTCTATTCGCGCGGCATGGAAGACGATTCGGCCAACATGACGTCGTCGGTGACCGGCAGGCCCTACAGCGAGTTGCCGACCGCCTATCTCTACAAACAGCCCAACATGTCGCGGCCGCAGGCATGTGGCTGCAATGCGCAGGCCGGAAATTTCGAGATCATCGGCGGCAACCCGCCACCGCCCGAGCAATCGCAGCCTGATACCGAGACAACGCCATTCATTCCGGTGCCGGCGGCCAAACCCGATCCGGGCGCGGATCCGGAGACGCTGGCGAACGTACAAGGCGGGCTCGACCGCGCCGCCATCAAGCGCCTTGCCGTCAAGCCGGTGGTGTCGCCGGTGTCGCTGATCCCGCCGGACCAGCGCAAGGTCAGGGTCGTCGGGCCAGCGTTCCTTCCCGACCCAGCAGCGGCAATAGATCTGCAAGCTCCGGCCCGGAAGCAAGTCCGGTAAGCGCCAGCCTGAGCGGCATGAACAGCGCCTTGCCCTTGCGGCCGCCGGCTTCCCTGATCCTGGCCGTCCAGTCTTTCCAGACCGTACCGGTCCACGGTTCTTCCGGCAACAGGTCGAAGGCCTGCTGCAGGAAGTCGCGATCCTCGTCGGAAAATTCCGGCGCGGGCTGCGGGCCGTCGGCAAGGATGCGCCACCAGCCGACCGCGTCGCTCAGCCGGTCGAGATTGCCGCGCACCGCCAGCCAGAACGGCTCGGCCTTGTCGCCGGAGATGCCGAGCACGATCAGCCGATCCCGCGCCTCGGAAAACGGCATGTGGTGCATGAGCGCACGATTGAGCACGAACAGCTCGTCCGGGTCGAATTTGGCCGCCGATTTCGACGTAGCGGCGGGATCGAAGCGCGCGGCCAGTGCCGGCATGTCATGCACCGCCGCGACATTTTCCGAGGTGCCGACAAGGACGGCCAGCGAAGCCACAGCCATCGGTTCGATGCCCTCCTCGCGCAGACTTTCGATCGACAGCGCACCGCTGCGCTTCGACAGGCCCTCGCCCGAGGCCGTGGTCAAGAGATTGTGGTGGCCGAAGACAGGCGGCTCGGCGCCCAACGCCTTGAACAGCGCGATCTGCACGCCGGTGTTGGTGACGTGGTCGTCGCCGCGAATGACATGACTGACCCCCATCTCGATGTCGTCGACGACCGAAGGCAGCGTGTAGAGATAAGTGCCGTCCTCGCGCCGCAGCACCGGATCGGACAGTGAGGCCAGATCGACGGTTTCCTCGCCGCGCACCAGATCGTTCCAGTGGATTTCGGTGCGTTCGGGCTGCAGCGGATCGCTGGTGAAATTCGGCAGCAGAAAGCGCCAGTGCGGCCGGCGGCCATCGGAGCGGTATTCGGCGATCTGCTGCTGCGAAAGCGCCAGCGCCTCGCGGCCATAGACCGGCGGCAGGCCGCGCGTGCGGCGCACCTTGCGGCGCAGGTCGAGTTCTTCGGGGGTTTCGTAGCAGGGATAAACAACGCCGGCCCTTTGCAGCCGCTCCACTGCCGCGTCGTAAATTTCGAAGCGCCGCGACTGGTATTCGGTGGCATCGGGGAAAATCCCCAGCCAGTGCAGGTCGTAGAGGATGGCGTCGGAAAATTCCTGCCTCGAGCGGGCAATGTCTGTGTCGTCGAAGCGCTGGATGAAACGGCCCTTGTTGTTCATGGCAAACAGCCAGTTGAACAAGGCGGTGCGGGCATTGCCGATATGAATGCGGCCGGTTGGTGAGGGGGCAAAACGGACGGTAACTGTCATGGGCGGGGCGTAACGGATGCTCTTGGAATTGACAAGACGCGCCCCCGCGCGACGCCAAAGACATAATGCACGCCAGCTAAAATGAAAAGGCTGTGAGCCAGAATCCGGCCGGGCCTGTCTCGGGTGAACCGCTCACCAGCGGTCCACGCCGGCAGAATCGGGCTTTCCTCAGCCGTTTTTTGTCCCCGTTATCCACATATGTGACACACAAGATGTTGGGGTCACAAAAGCTACGCAAACGAATCCTTGACGACGCAAACCGAGTCGCCTTTTATGTGCCATGTGCTCTTGTTGAGGGCGCGACCGGAGAGTTTCGAGCCCGGTCATTTTTCCCGGATTTTGTGCGTTTTGGCCATGATTTCCGCCTGTTTACGAGGCTGGCGGAAGCGTTGGATCGTGGGGGCTTCGGGAGCGAACAGGGAGATTTGTCGGACTGGAATAAATTGTCTGTTAACACTATATTTAGTGTTTGCAGGCAGGTTCGACGCTAGATAGTGTGAATTTCCCTCGATCGAGGGAATCGAGGAAAAATTCAGTTTTGAGGGACCCGCAGGGTTCGGCGCAGAGTTGGAACAGCGGCTTCGCAAGAAGCTCGACCAGCAAGGCGACGAAGAGTGCGACTAGGAGAGCCGGTGTTTCGAACGCCGGCAGACGGCGGACATGCGCGTTTCGCATTGGGGGCAGAAATCCCTGGGGAAAAGCGCTATATATAGACAAAAGGGACCGGACCAATGCGCATCGAGCGTCGTTTCACCAAGCCAGGCCAATCAGCTTACGCGGAGATCGAATTCCGCAAGGCGCTTTCGGAGATCAAGAATCCGGACGGCTCGGTGGTGTTCCGCTTGGACAATATCGATGTGCCGGCGCAGTTCTCGCAGGTTGCCGCCGACATCCTGGCGCAGAAGTATTTCCGCAAGGCCGGCGTGCCCGCGCGCCTGAAGAAGGTCGAGGAGAACGACGTCCCCTCCTTCCTGTGGCGCTCCGTCGCCGACGAGGCCGAGCTTGCCAAGCTGCCGGAAGCCGAGCGCTACGGTTCCGAAATCGACGCCCGCCAGGTCTTCGACCGGCTGGCCGGCACCTGGACCTATTGGGGCTACAAGGGCGGCTACTTCAAGTCGGAAGAAGACGCGAGCGCCTTCCGCGACGAACTCGCCTATATGCTCGCCACCCAGCGCGTTGCGCCGAACTCGCCGCAATGGTTCAATACCGGCCTGCACTGGGCCTACGGCATCGATGGTCCGAGCCAGGGCCACTATTATGTCGACCCGTTTACCGGCAAGCTGACCAAGTCGAAGTCCTCCTACGAGCATCCGCAGCCGCATGCCTGCTTCATCCAGGGCGTGCAGGACGATCTCGTCAACGAAGGCGGCATCATGGACCTGTGGGTGCGTGAAGCGCGTCTGTTCAAATATGGCTCGGGCACCGGCTCCAATTTCTCGATGCTGCGCGGCGAAGGCGAAAAGCTGTCGGGCGGCGGCCGTTCGTCCGGCCTGATGAGCTTCCTCAAGATCGGCGACCGCGCGGCGGGCGCCATCAAGTCGGGCGGCACCACGCGTCGTGCGGCCAAGATGGTCATTGTCGACGCCGACCATCCCGATATCGAGGAATTCATCGACTGGAAGGTCAATGAAGAGCAGAAGGTGGCGTCGCTGGTCACCGGCTCCAAGATCGTGAAAAAACATCTCGAAGCGATCATGAAGGCCTGCATCAATTGCGAAGGCCATGATGACGATTGCTTCGACCCGTCGATCAACACCGCGCTGAAGCGCGAGATCAAGGCGGCCAAGAAGTCGGCCGTGCCGGAGAACTACATCTACCGCGTCATCCAGTTCGCCAAGCAGGGCTACACCGCGATGTCGTTCAAGACCTACGACACCGACTGGGATTCCGACGCCTACCTCACCGTTTCCGGCCAGAACTCCAACAATTCGGTGTCGCTGAAGGACAACTTCCTGCGCGCCGTCGAGGACGACGCCGACTGGCATCTGACCGCCCGCAAGGACGGCAAGGTGCTGAAGACGCTGAAGGCACGCGACCTCTGGGAAAAGATCGGCTACGCCGCCTGGGCTTCCGCTGATCCGGGCCTGCATTTCAACACGACGATGAACGACTGGCACACCTGCGCTTCGGCCGGTGCGATCCGGGCCTCCAACCCGTGCTCGGAATACATGTTCCTCGACGACACGGCCTGCAACCTGGCCTCGATCAACCTTTTGCCCTACCGCAATGCCGACGGCACGATCGATATCGCCGCCTATGAGCACACGGTACGGCTGTGGACCGTCGTCCTCGAAATCTCGGTGATGATGGCGCAGTTCCCGTCGAAGGAGATTGCCAAGCAGTCCTATGAATACCGCACGCTCGGCCTCGGCTATGCCAATATTGGCGGCCTGCTGATGACGTCGGGCATTCCCTATGACTCCGACGAGGGCCGCGCCATCTGCGCAGCACTCACCGCCATCATGACCGGCATTGCCTATGCCACATCGGCCGAGATGGCCGGCGAGCTCGGCGCCTTCGCCGACTACGACCGCAACGCCCAGAACATGCTGCGCGTCATGCGCAACCACCGCCGCGCCGCATACGGCGAAAAGGGCGGCTACGAGAAGCTTGCCGTCAATCCGGTGCCGCTGGTCGCGTCCGACCTCAAGCAGCAGGAGCTTTTCGTCCACGCCAAGGCTGCCTGGGACCGCGCCATCGAACTCGGCGAGGAGCATGGCTACCGCAATGCGCAGGCAACCGTGATTGCGCCGACCGGCACGATCGGCCTGGTCATGGATTGCGACACCACCGGCATCGAGCCTGACTTCGCGCTGGTGAAGTTCAAGAAGCTTGCCGGCGGCGGCTATTTCAAGATCATCAACCGCGCCGTGCCGGAAGCGCTGCGCACGCTGGGCTATTCCGAAAGCCAGCTGGCCGAGATCGAGGCCTATGCGGTCGGCCACGGCAACATGAACCAGGCGCCGGCGGTCAACCCCGGCTCGCTCAAGGCGAAGGGCTTTACCGATGACAAGATCGCCGCGCTCAATGCGGCGCTGAAGTCGGCCTTCGACATCAAGTTCGTCTTCAACCAGTGGACGCTCGGCGCCGACTGGGTGAAGGAGACGTTTGGGTTCACCGACGAACAGCTCAACGATTTCTCGTTCGAGATGCTGCCGGCGCTGGGCTTCTCGAAGAAGGACATCGAAGCCGCCAACATCCATGTCTGCGGTGCGATGACCCTGGAAGGCGCGCCCTTCCTCAAGGCCGAGCACCTCGCGGTGTTCGACTGCGCCAGCCCGTGCGGCAAGATCGGCAAGCGTTCGCTTTCGATCAACAGCCACATCCAGATGATGGCGGCGGCACAGCCCTTCATCTCCGGCGCCATCTCCAAGACCATCAACATGCCCAACGATGCGACGGTTGAAGACGCCAAGGGCGCCTACATGCTGTCGTGGAAGCTGGCGCTGAAGGCCAACGCGCTTTACCGCGACGGCTCAAAACTGTCGCAGCCGCTCAACTCCTCGCTGCTCGCCGATGGCGAGGACGACGAGGACGACATGGTCGAGCAGCTTATCGCAGCACCGGCTGCGGCGCGTGCGGCGCAGATCACCGAGCGGATCGTCGAGCGCATCATCGAGCGCGTGTCGCGCGAGCAGGAAAAGCTGCCGGGACGCCGCAAGGGCTACACGCAGAAGGCCAAGATCGGTGGCAACACCATCTTCCTGCGCACCGGCGAATATGACGATGGCCGTCTCGGCGAGATCTTCATCGACATGAACAAGGAAGGCGCAACCCTGCGCGGCTTGCTCAACAACTTCGCCATCGCCATCTCGCTTGGCCTGCAGTACGGCGTGCCGCTCGACGAATATGTCCACGCCTTCACCTTCACCAAATTCGAGCCGGCCGGCATGGTGCAGGGCAACGACGCCATCAAGAGTGCGACGTCGATCCTCGACTACGTGTTCCGCGAGCTCGCCATCTCCTATCTCGGCCGCAACGACCTCGCCCATGTCGACCAGTCGGATTTTTCCAACACGGCATTGGGACGCGGCATCAGCGAAGGCAAGACGGACGCGGTCTCCAAGGGCCTGACCCGTGGCGCCTCGCCGGTAAAGCTGGTGTCGCGGGCAACGAGCAGTGATCCCAAGGGTTTTGCCGGCGCCGGCACCCCTGCCCGCTCGGCGCCCACCGCCTTCTCCGGCTCCAATGTGCTGGCGCTGAAGCCGGCCAGCGACGAGGCGGTCGCCTACAAGCGCGACTATGAGGAGCGGGCCAAGGAATTGGCAGAGGACATCGCCTTCGAGCAGGACGCGGCTTCCACCGACGCTACCGCGGCACTGTTCACCGACGCTGCGGCCAACGAAGCGGCCGAAGCCAAGAAACTCGCCGCCGACCGCCGCGCCAAGTCACTTTTGCAAGGCTACACCGGCAATTCCTGCTCCGAGTGCCAGAACTTTACGATGGTTCGGAACGGGACTTGTGAGAAGTGCGATACGTGCGGCGCCACGAGCGGGTGCAGCTGAGACTTCTCGCGTTTCTTAATCTCAAGCAGAAAGAGGCGGTGCATATTGCGCCGCCTTTTTTTGTTTCATGATCTTCAAAAACAGGTTATAGCGCATCACAAATAACAAAATGAACCGGTGGGGAATGGCATGCCTTATTCAAAAATAATGGGGTTTAGCTATCAAAAAGGAAAAATAAGATACTCTACGCTTTCAAACATCGCATCAAATTTGACGTATTTGAACCACGGGTCAATAAAGTACGACGTAGAGCTCGACCTTTCCGACCTTGTTGAACGGTGGCGTCTCGATTTTAACGAACTTTTTAAAGCACAAAAACCAGACTTAGTTTCTTCCATTGAAATTTGGGAAAGCAAAAGCCGAAATTCATCACGGTATCAAATACTGCCTCTCGGAATACTTTCGCAGTGCTGCAAATCTAACAATATTCCAATAAAAGTTTTTACGCCTCAGGCTTTTATTAAAGGAGGGCCATTTGGCCTCCCTGCTGGCGCCAAACCTATACATGCAGTAGATGCAAAATTTCAAGCGCATCCTCCCCTGTGGGACGAAATGCAGCGAAAGAGTGTGTTAGTTGCTTGGCGAGCGGCACTGGAGTGATTTCATGTTGTTCTCGGCTAACGACCCGATTAGCAATGTTCGCATACTAAAATACGTCGGCGCGGGCGCGTTCGGCGAAGTTTATCACGCAATCGATCTGGCAATGAATCGAGAGTGTGCGGTAAAATACGTTGAAAACACGGATCCGGCTGCATTTAAAGCTCATATCGAAGCTCAAGTACTTCATCTTTGCAAACACGATCGCGTAGTCGAAGTATTTGACGTGCAACCAATCACCCACGCTGGAAAAAAGTACGCCGCCATCGAGATGGAGTATCTCCCTGACGGCTCGGCAGAGGCATTCTTGGAGAAACAACATGTTTCATTAAGAATGGCAATAAGATGGGTTATCGACATACTTTTTGCTTTGGAAAATTCTCACAATAATTCCGTTTTGCACCGCGACATCAAGCCTGCAAATTTCATGCTGAAAGGAAAGTACGCGAAGTTGTCTGATTTTGGCCTCGCGAAGGCCACTGGTGGAGTTCCTCACGGCAGCGCTGCGGGGACCCCAATATATTCGGCGCCAGAGCTGTTTTCTGCCAAGGTAACCTCTGTCGCCACAGAGATATTTTCAACAGGGATGTCGCTCTATCAGTTGGCGTGCAACATGCGGGATTGGGGCGCTTTTCCGATAAGCAAATCGATGGTCGAGAAGGGCCAAGTGGTCAAGCGAATTGGTTATCCTGGCTACATTCCTGAAAGATTGAAAAGAGTGTGCAACAAGGCTTGCAACCATGACCCAGCAAAGCGTTTTAAAAGTGCGCACGAGATGCGGCAGGCGCTTGAGAGTCTTTCGATCAGACTGGAATGGATACAAACTCAACCAAACGACTGGATCGCAGAAGATGGAACTAAGGAGCATCGTCTGACGATTGCACCTGGGAAAAACTCATTCGAGGTAATCTATCAGGTGAACGGAAGACGGAAAAACGAAAGCTGCGCGAAATTTTCGACTATGTCAGAAGCGATAGCAGGATTGAGCCAGAAGGTATCGCAAAGCTCACTTCGCTGATCATTAATCGACTTTCCAACGATTATGGACCGCAGGCCTAATGCATGTCGCCTTGAAGTGTGCCGCGGTTCTGGGACAACGACATGCATCAAAACAAAGACTTAAAGCGCGTCGCATGAATCCGTTTCAGCGCGACGCGCTTTAGATGTGGTCTGCGGTAGCCAATTTCTGCCGCCTTGCGCCAAGCCTTCTCGCCGCAATGAACGCCATACCAGGCGACTTGACCACAATCCGCTCTGGCTCCCGTCCGACGCCTACCCCTACGGCACCACCCGCAGCGTCTGCTCATCAAACAGCGGCTCGTCCTGCCCGGCGCGGACGAACAGCACCCTCTGCCCCTCGCCCGCCGGCACCTCGAAATACTGGATCCCATCAGGCATTTCGCCCCAGTCGCCGCAGGGCGGTTCGGGAACCTCGTCATTGGCGAGCGCTTTCAGTTCCTTCGCATAGGCAGCATCCGGGCTGAATGTGTAGCGTTTGACGCCGGCGAGCACGGTGCCCTCGGTGTAGGGCGCCAGCACGCAGCGAGCGCTGACGGCCTTATCGGTCTTTTCCAGCGACAGGCGCAGCACGGCAGCCTCGGCGGTTTCGCCTGATTTGATGTCGAACACCTCGACCAGAGGGTCGGCGCCCTCGCCATCGCTGTATTTGATGGCGAGCGCGTTGCCGACGAATTCGAAATGGATCTGGCGGAAGCCGAAATCGCAGCGCTGTGCCCAGGCGGCCAAACCGACCGTCTTGTCGGCCAGTTTTTCCCACACGCATTTGTCGATCGGTGGGCGTGATGGAACGGGCTCGTCTGCATGCGCAACGGCAATCGCCGCCGAGGCAAACAGCGTGCATATCCAGACAATCGATCTCATGGCGCTATTCATCGCTGCATCCTGTCAAAGTGAAGGCACGAGCCCGACCAGCCAGGCCGCAGCACCAATAAAGCCAGCCGAACAGACCCAAAGCAGCCAGAGCCCGCGCACCCTGCATTCGAGCACCGATGAGGCCGGGTTGACGGGGTCGTAGTGGACGTCGACCTCGCTGCCTTCGGCGTAGCGTTGCGACTGGCCCCGAACCAGGGCGGCCAGCGAAGCGGCGACAGCGGCGCCGAAGGTGACGCGGCTGGAAATGTAGCGCCGACCGGCAACCTCATAGCTGTAGACGATGCGAGACCGAAAGGCGCGGCGCCAGCGTTGGGTGCCGGCATCGATCCGGATCGTCTCAAGTCCCGAAGCATCGATGCGGCCGGGCGCGACCGGCCATTTTGCCGCCTGCTCGGCAAGCGACTTCTGGACGAAGGCCATGCGCAGGATCATCAGGCCCATGAACAGCAGCAGCGCTCCGGCGCCGAGGTTCTGCGGCTTGGGCAGGTGCGGCCGGATCGCCTCCAGCACGCCACCGAGCGAAAACACCAACACCACCGTGCCGATCACCAGCCCGGCCGAGAGCTTGACCATGAACTTGAAGGCGCCGTCCGGCAGGGTGCGTTCGATCACGGCCTTGCCCGGATCGGCCGGATTGTAGAAGACGGTCACTTCAGCGCCGGTGGGAAACTGCGCCAGGGTTTCGGTGACTTCGAAATTCCCCAGATTCTCCTTCACGCTGTAGCGCGAGCTTTGATATTTCTTTTTACCGACCTTGTATTCGAAGGTGATCGCCGGAAAATTGCGCATCTCGGTGGTGTCGCTGCTGTCCGAGCCGACGCCCGACCTTCTGACTTCACGCGCCTCGACGCGCGACGAGATGATCTTGCCCGGCGCCGGCAGCCAGTGGCTCATCGCCTGCACCTCGCGCCATTTGACGAAGGTGATGAACGACAGACCACCCGCGATCGCGCAGGCAAATCCGACAATCAGAAATTTGAGCTCTACGTCCACCGCGTCCCCCAGGAGTGCCGGAAGCTGCAAATAGATAGCACGGCGAAGGCAATGTCTTGATTATTCGCAAAGGACGAACCGCCCTTCCTCGGGTATCGAAGCCCCGCCAACTTTGTTAAGAGTCGCCCAAACTGTTAGGAGCCACGAGACCAGGATGACAGCACTGCGCGTTCTCTCGGATGCCTTCATTCCGGAACTCCCGAACCACTACAAAGGCAAGGTCCGCGAGAATTACGATCTGCCGGATGGCCGCCGCATCATCATCGCCACCGACCGGCTGAGCGCCTTCGATGTGATCCTGACCGCAATACCGCTCAAGGGAGAGCTGCTGACGCAGACGGCGCGCTACTGGTTCGAGGAAACGGCGGACATCTGCCAAAACCATGTGCTCGATTATCCCGACCCCAATGTCGTTGTCGGCACCAGGCTCGACATTCTGCCGGTGGAAATCGTCGTTCGCCACTATCTCGCCGGCACCACCAGCACTTCGGTGCTGACGAAATACAAGAACGGCGAACGCGATATGTACGGCATCCGCCTGCCGGACGGACTGCGCGACAATGAGAAGCTGCCGCAGGCCATCATCACGCCGACCAGCAAGGCGCTCGATGGCGGCCATGACGAGCCCTTGACGCGCGACGAGATCCTGACGCGCGGCCTGCTGTCGGAAGAGCAATGGGACACCGTCTCGCGCTATGCGCTGGCGCTGTTTGCGCGCGGCAAGGCGTTGGCCGCCAAGCGCGGCCTGATCCTGGTCGACACCAAATACGAGTTCGGCACGGACAAGGATGGCGCCATCGTCCTTGCCGATGAAATCCATACGCCCGATAGCAGCCGCTACTGGCTTGCGGCAAGCTATGAGGAGCGCTTCAAGGCAGGCGAGCGGCCGCAAAGCTTCGACAAGGACTTTATTCGCGCCTGGGTAACCGCGCGCTGCGATCCCTACAAGGACCGTATTCCGAAAATCCCCGCCGAACTCATCGAGCAGACGTCGCGTGTCTATACGCAGGCCTTTGAGACCATCACCGGCAAGACCTTCACCGCTGATAGATCGGGAAAGACGGTGCTGGACCGCATTCGCGAGAACCTGCGCCCTTATTTCTGACGGCGGCTGGCGGCCGCCAGTCAACTTGCCGAGGTCGCGGACACGGACGGTTCTGGCGGAGCGCGCCACGTGCCGAGATATGATCCGCACAGGATGAGCGCGAAGGCCGCGACAATGCCGATATCGAGCGGCTCCGAAAGGACGAGCACGCCGGCTGCCACGGAGACGGCGGGCGCCACATAAGTGATGACGACCGCCCGTTCGGGGCCGATCTCCCGCACCAGCAGGAAATAGGTGGCGAAGGCAATCGACGTGCAAAACACGCCAAGACCGAGGATTGCGCCAACCACCGTTGTCGACGGCATGGCCGCCGGCCAGGCCAACGCCGCCGGCACGGCGTAGATCAGCGCGGCCCCTGCCAGACAGACTGCCGTCAGCGAGGTTGCCGGCACATCGTTCAGCCAGCGCGACGCGATGATCGAACCCGAGGCATAGCAGGCTGCGGCCATGAGAATCTCGACGACCGCGAGAAATCCGCCACCCAAGGTCGGCAGCGCCAGCACAAAGACACCGGCAAAACCGAGGAAAAGGCCGGTCCAGCGGCGTATCCCCAGCCGCTCATCCGAACCCATCAGCTTGGAGAGCGCGACGGTTACGGCCGGCGTCATGGCAATCAGCAGCCCGGCGGTGGAACTGTCGATGCTGACTTCGCCATGGGTGATCAGCCCCCATGGCAGGATCATCTCGACCAGACAGAATGCGGCGACCGCCCGCCAATGTGTCTTCAGCCATCCGAAACTGCGCTGGACAAGGACGAAGGGCAGCAGCGCCAGGGCGCCGACGGCTGTTCGGGCAAAGACCAGGAAGGGCACCGACACCTCGGCACCTGCCAGCTTGATCAACAAATAGGGAATGCCCCACAGAAGGCTGAGCAGCACGAACAAAAACAGTCCGCGGCGCGTCATGACGGCCTCACAGCCAGAAAGGTGGTCCACTCTTCGCGATCGCGGCCGACGTTGAATTCGTCTCCGACAAGGACCAGCCCGGCGTTTTCGAGGCGGGCCGCGAAGTCGTCCCTGCGCCAGTAGACCGTATGATATTCGCCGCTCTTCTCGCCATCGCCAATGCGCATCGAGACGAGGAAGGCGCCGCCCGGCCGCAGCGACCCGGCAATCTTGGCAAGCACCTGGTCGGCCTGCTCGCGCGGCACGTGGATCAGGACGCACAATGCCAGCACCGCGTCGTAGGGGCCGCCGAGATCGTCGGTGATGAGATCGAGAAACTCACCATGCTTGCCGCGTGCGGCCTGCAACTCGAGAAACCGCTTCGTTGCGTCTGTGCGCCGAACCTGGACACCGAGCCCTTCGACGAAGTCCGCATCGTATCCGGGCCCCGAACCGACTTCCAGAATCCGGCCACCTTTGCCGGCGATCTTCACCAGGCGCTTCAGCCATTTCTGTTCTCTTTGGTTCGGAACGTGCCGCACCAGAGCGTCGTAGCGTTCGGCATAGTCCTCATAGGCGTTGATCGTTTGGCGGCTCTTCGCCAGATCCTCGGATGGCACAGTCATCTTTCCCTCCCCTGGTCAAAGAGCTTGCTTAGCCAATGGTGCCGGGAGGCACGCGTCCGTCAAGCATACCGATATCCCTGAGGAAATGATCCGACAGCGAGCGGCGGTCGAGCAGGCCGCGCTTGCGAGGCCTGAACGGCGCGGTGAAGAGGTCGAGCACCGGGCGGCGAAGCGTGTTGTAGAGAGCGATGGTGGTGGTCATTGCCGTATCCTCAGGTTTTTGATCCGATGAATGCAGCATGCCGTTTTCCGGGCTTGGTTTCCAATCGAACGTCGCGTAGTATGCATCAGCGGGATTGATGCGTCATGAGCTGGGAACTACCACCATTAGGAGCCATCAGGGTCTTTGAAGCCGCGGCCCGGCTGGGCAGTTTCACCAAGGCAGCCGAAGAACTCGGCATGACCCAATCAGCTGCCAGCTATCAGATAAAGGTGCTGGAAGAACGTGCCGGAACGCCGCTTTTCATAAGAAAAACAAGGCAGATCGCGCTGACCGAGGCCGGACAGCAGCTGGCGCCGCACGCAACAGGCGCGTTCTCGACCCTGGCCGACGCATGGGTCGCGACCAAGGGTGGAGCGACCGGCGTGCTGTCGGTGACGACCATGGAAACCTTCGCATCGAACTGGCTGGCCGTATGGCTTGGAACATTCCAGCTGATGCATCCCGACCTTGCCGTGAAGGTGAATACATCGCACGGGCTGGTCGATTTCACGCGCGGCGACATGGATGTCGGCATTCGCACCGGCAGTGGAAATTGGCCGGGCCTGACGGCTCACTATCTGTTCAAGGCGGACTATACGCCGATGCTCAGCCCGAGACTCGCCGAAAGCGTCGGCGGCATCCACCGCCCCGAGGATCTCTACCAAGTGCCGCTATGCTGTTCCGACGATCCCTGGTGGGAAATCTGGTTCAAGGCTGCCGGCGTGCCGTTCGAGCCCGATCGCGTCATCGCTGGCCCGAAACTGGGTACGCAGGCCTATGATGCGATGGCGGCGCTGACTGACAAGGGCGCCGCGATCCTGACCAAAAACCTTTACAGCGCCCTGTTGGAAAAGGGCCAGTTGATACAGCCATTCGACGTGCTTGGATCGGACGGCGACGGCTATTGGCTGGTGCATCTGGAGAGCCGCCGCAACGCGCCCAAAATCAAGGTGTTTCGCGACTGGGTGCTGGCGCAGACGGCTGAGATACGCGAACGCGAAAAGCGCGACAGCCCTCTAGGCACCGCGATAAAACTCGCCCCCGCCTCAACCCTCAGTCCTTGAAGGTCAACCCGTATTTTGCAACCTGTTCCTTCGGCATATCCGCAAGCGCCTGGCGCGTGGTGTAGCCGCCGTAGATCACCTTGCCGTTCTTGACCATCCAGTCCTCGACGTCGGCCTCGGTCACCGTCATCCTGTCGCCCATCTTGTACTTGTTGCCATTGACCGGCACGTCAGCAAGCAGGCCGATATAGGAGCCGTCGCTGTAGCCGACCAGCTGCAGCCAGATATGCTCGGTGGCGCCGTTCTGGGTCAGCGGGAATTTCACCGTGTAGGTGCCGGGCGTGCCAGCGTCCATCAGTTCGTGGAAGCGCTTGAGGGTCGAGCGGCCGCTGTCCTTGGCGGCCTGCATCGCCTTGTCCTCCGTGGAATAGGACACGACGTTCTGCTTCGACTCGGCCAGCGAAGTGCCACTTCCGCCCGGCATGTGGCCGAGCGAACTGAAAAACCCGTAGCCGACAGCGGCGGCAACAGCGACAGCCACAACTGGATTGCGCATGGACCCCTCCGAAACCCGATCACGGGCACGTTACTGGAAGGCTGTTGCCATACCGCTAAAGGACAGAGTGAGCGGATCGTTAGCGAGACGCTGAAAATTCAACCCAAGGCGCAGCGGCAGGCGGCGCAGGCGCACCGACACCGGCCTGACGTTCAATCGGCGTCGGCGACGGTCGTCTGCCCGCCTGCCCATGCCCGCCAGGCGCGCTCGTCGCCATGGAAGACGTTGAGGTCGATGCGGCCGGTCACGCCGTGCGACAGGCCGGAGCCGGAGTACTGCCAGAATAGCCATTTGCGGCCGGGATAGACTTTTGAGGGATGCCGCGCCACGGCGCGCAGCCAGAACGGATAATCGAGAAACGCACCCTTGAGATTGTCGCGATAGAAATCCGGTGCGGTGTAGATGATGGGCCGCTGGCCGTAATGGCGCTCCAGCTTGTCCATGAACACCTTCATCTTTTCCAGCACAGTGGCCCGCGACGGCCGCCGCTTGCAGGAAGATTCGCCGTTCCACTCGACATCGATTACCGGTGGCAGCGCGCCTTCGACCCTCGGCACATTGCGGATGAACCAGTCGGCCTGCTCGCCCGCAGTGCGGCACCAGTAGAAGAAATGATAGGCGCCGCGCTTCAGCCCGGCGGCGTCGGCATTGCGCCAGTTCTTCATGAACATCGGGTCGAGATGGTCGCCGCCATCGGTCGCCTTGATGTAGGCGAAGTTGGCGCCCTGGGCACGCAGCTTGCCCCAGTTGACATTGCCCTGCCAGCGCGAGACGTCGACGCCGTGGACGGCAAGGTAGCGTGGCGAAGCCTTGCCGAAATTGATCGGCTTGGCGTCGCGAAAGCCGTAGCGGGTGACCGGCGAGGCCAGTATGGCCGGCGCAGCGCGCGTCAACCGCTTCGGCGCAGACATCAGAGCGGCGGGCTCGAGCTGTGGTCTGGTGCTCCCCTGCGGCGTGCCCGCGACGATGGCCTCTTCTTCCTCGACCATGGAAAAGGGCGGCGCATTGTCGGCCACAGCGTTGTCGGCCACCATGTCGGACCGCATCGGCGCGAGGTCGGCGGTCTCCGCCGGAGCCGCTGTGACCGGCGCGCTCGGACGCACTACCGAACTGGTCGTCTCGTTCGACGGCTGCAAGCCATCGACGCCCGCTGTGGACGAACAGCCGGCAAGCCACAGCGATGCCAACACGAAACTGACGACGCCTGAAATCCGCATCTGGACCTGTACGCAAAACACAACAGACCGAAGGCAAACAGACGCCGCCGGACAAACCGGCCTCGATTACTAACGAGAAATTACCAACAAAGTTTGAATCAAGTTGTTAGGAATTGGCCCTCTTGTCTTCTCCCCCTGTGGGAGAAGGGGAAGCCCTTACCTTCCCAGCCATTGCTGCATGCAGCTTTTGGCCACCACATGCGCCGGTGGCACGGCGTCGGCGGCCGGGCGGCGGGCACGTTCGAGCAGCAGGCGAACCTGTTCGGGGCGCACGCGGTCACGCTCCATCACGAGGAGGACCATCGGATCGCTCAAAAGCTCGTCCAGAGTGCTGATTCTGTCGCTCATCGGTCGTCTCCTCGATACCGGCCCGCAGACGACAGATAGGCAGGCAATCATGGCCCGCCAATGACGCTTTGCCGGCTATGTCGTGGTTTCGGGATTAATTTCCGGTAAGGCCGGCGTCAGTTCGGAGGCGGCGCGCCTTCATGGTGCGGCAGGCCGTCATCGAGCTGCAGCCAGGGCTGCTTCGAGGCGGTCCACATATGCATTTCCGGCTTGAACAGCGAGGGATCGTCGAGCGAGCCGGTGGTGATGCCGACGATGCCGGCGGAGTCGCGTCGGGAAAACAGCGTGGTGCCGCAAGCGGCGCAAAAGCCGCGCTTGAGGTCCGGAGAGGTGTTGACCGTCGCCACCTCTCCCTCGACCGTGACATCGTCGATGCGAAACAAAAGGCGGGCGTTGAACGCCGCGCCTATGACCTTCTGGCAGCGCCGGCAGTGGCAGACGCGCTGGTTAAGCGGCGCCGCCTCGGAGCCGTAGCGCACTGCCCCGCAATGGCATCCGCCCTGGTATTTCGTCATCATTCGAACCCATCGCACTGAAGGTCTCTTGATGATATCGACAGGTACCTTCCGGTCAATTGAAAAGCCCTGATGGCGCCATCGATTGCGCCGATAGGACCAATGGCTGCGCCAAGGCTCCGTAGCTTCGCAGGCACAAAAAAGCCGACCGCCTCTTCGAGACGGCCGGCATGTATTTTCAGGCAAGCTATTTCGTTTCGCTGAGGACTTCGTCCCAGGTCTTCACCTTGGTTTCGCCATTGAGGAAGGGCAGTGCCGCGGCCGTCAGTTCCGGTGCGAAGAAGACGTCGTAGTGAGTGCGGTTGGGAATGATGGCCAGCCGGTTCTGCGACAGGTTCTCACGCATCCAGCCGGCATCCTTCAGCCCGCCGCCGAGCATCTGGTAGAACTTGATCTCGTGCTCGGGCTTGTACATGTCGCTGTCGCCATAGGCCAGCATGACTGGCATCTTCAGCTTCGCCACATCGGCGGAATAGTCGTAATCCTTGCGCATGAAATTGCCCAGCGCATCGAGCAGTTTGGGGAAATCGTCGGGACGTGGGGCGACGGCGACGTAGGATTTGTACATCGGCGTGTCCTTCATGAAATCGGCGGCGGCCGCGCTCACCTGCGCCTGCTGGCCGCGCATCTCGTCATAGAAGCCATTGGCGGCGAAGCCGGTCGAGACCAGGACCAGACGTCTCACCGTCTCGGGATGCTGAACGGCCATGCGGAAGGCGACGCCGCCGCCCAGCGAATAGCCAAGCACGTCGACCTTGTCATAGCCGAGCGCCTTGACGATACCAGCCATGTCGTCGCCCATCCCCTCCAGGCTGAAGGGTCGCTCGCCGAGCGCGGTGCGGCCATGGCCCTGCAGGTCGACGGCAATGATGGTGCGGTTTTCCGCCAGTCTAGGCAGCAACGGCGCGAACATGTCGGACGTGCCAAGGCCGCCATGCAGCAGAAGCAGCGGTTCGCCCTTGCCGTAGACGGCATAGTAGTAATTCAGGCCGTCGATCGGCAGCAGGCCGGACTTTTCCGGCTTCGGCATGGCTGTTGCTTCGGTGGTCATGGCGGGCTTGGTCTCCTCTGCATTGGCTGGGCCGGGCGCTGCAAACAAGGCAGCGACCGAGGCAAGAATGGCGAAATAGATTCGTCTGGACATGTCGGTCTCCTCAGGTTCCCCCCAAGGACGAGCGAGCACGCCGCGTGCCGACATGCCCTGCGAAAAAATCCGCGGAAGAATGATCGGTTTGGCTGTTGTCGATCGGTCGCGCGCCTCAGTGGCGCTTGGCTTGCACCAGATAGGCGTCGATCTCGGTCTCGCCGAGCCATTTGGCGGCTTCCAGCCGGTGCAGGCCCTCGACCAGGATGTGGCGCTTGCCGTCATTGCGAACCTGGATCGGCGTCTTCATGCCGTTTTCCAGTATGTCTTCGGCCAGGTGCCGGACCGTTTCGGGATGCAGCGTCTTCTTGCGCGCCGTCGGCACGTAGATGTCATCGACCTTGACCTTCTGCACTCTCAGCATGCCGGCTCCCGAGGCGGAACATACCGCCTCGCCTGAGATAGTCGGTTTGCCGGGTGCGGCCAAGAGCGGCCAAGCAATTGTGTCGTATGCAATTGCTGGCCCGATCGTTTCCATTTGACGCTTGGCCGGCAGATGGCCGAAATGGCGGCCTGTCACTTTTCCGGTGTTCATGACCCATCTGCCAACCGAATTTCCCGATTTCGGACTGACGCCCGAGCAGCGCCGCGAGGCAGTGCGCGGCCATTACTATGAATGGCCGGGAATGGACGGCGAGCGGGGCGAGATCTGGTGCTATTCTGATCGATTTTCCTACCGCGCCGGCGAGACCGTGACGATGCATGTCAGCTCGACGGCGCCGCGCTTCAGCATTGTCATTGTCCGCGACGGCGGCAGCGAGACAAAGGTCTTCGAGCAAACGGGGCTTTCGGCGCGCTGGCAGGATACGCCCGACCAGTGCTCGGTCGAAGGCTGCGGCTGGGAGGCGTCTTTCGAATTTCGCATCGGCGACGATTGGCCATCCGGCGCCTATCGGCTGACGCTGACGGCGGACGGGCGCGAGCCTATCCATTGCCATCACCTCATCATCGTCGCGCCCCTGCCCGGCAGAAAACCCGGTCGCGTGCTGCAGGTGGCGGCGACGGGCACCTGGCTGTCCTACAACACCTGGGGCGGCTCCAACGCCTATCAGGGTATCACCGGACCTGGCCGCGACCAGTATGCGCGCATGGTGTCGACGCAGCGGCCGTGGTGCCGCGGCTTTGTCGTGCTGCCCAAGGACGCGCCGCGCGTGCCCCTGGAGGTCGCGGTGCCGCCGAAAACAGTGCCGCGCTATCCGCACATGGAATGGGCGTACGCCACCGGACATTCGAAGAAATACACCTCCTCCGGCTGGGCGAGCTATGACTGCCACTTCTTCCGCTTTGCCGAGCGCGCCGGCTACGGCGTCGATCTCGCCAGCCAGCACGATTTGCACTTCTCGCCCGAAATCCTCGATGGCTATGACTGCGTGGTCTTCGTCGGCCATGACGAGTACTGGACCTGGGAAATGCGGGACGCCGTCGACAGCTACGTCGAGCGCGGCGGCCATGCGGCGCGCTTTGCCGGCAATTTCATGTGGCAGACAAGGCTGGAGGACGAAGGCCGCCGGCAGGTCTGTTACAAATACCGCGCGCGGGCCGAAGACCCGGCCTATGGCGGCGACGTCACCCGCGCCACCAACTCCTGGGAAGCGCCGGAGATCGGCCGTCCCGGCGCTCTGACCTTCGGCCTCAACGCAACGAGGGGCGTCTATGCCGGCTGGGGCGGCTGCGCGCCGCGCGGCGTGCGCGGCTTTCCGGTCTATCGGCCCGAGCATTGGGCCTTTGCCGGCACCGGAATCTATTATGGCGACCTGCTTGGCGCCGACAGTCATGTCTATGGCTATGAGGTCGACGGGCTCGATTTCGAGATCCGCGGCGGCCTGCCCTATCCGACACCGGACAGCGGTGCGCCTGACGGGCTGCAGGTGCTGGCCGTCGGCATGGCGAGCCAGGTCGAGGAAAGCGCCGATATCCCGATCGAGGACCAGTTTCTCACCGACGAGGATGGCCGCTTTACGGCCGAAACGCTGTTTGGCGAGGCGACCGACGCCAATCTGGAAAAGGTCAAACGCGGCAACGGCATGATCGTCAATTTCCCGCGCGGCAAGGGCGAGGTTTTCCACGCCGGAAGCTGCGAATGGGTCGCCGGCCTGCTCAGGCAGGACCCGATGGTCGAGCGCGTGACCAGGAATGTAATCGATCGCTACCTCGGAAAGTCCTGACATGCAGAAGCCCTCATCAACTGGTTCAGGAACGCGCGCGCCCTCGCACCTGTTCTACTTCTCCAGCCTGCGCCGGCCGCTGATCGACCGCGCCGAAGGCATTTATATGTGGACGCAGGACGGCCGCCGCTTCATCGACGGATCGAGCGGACCGATGGTCGCCAATATCGGCCATTCCAACCGCAACGTGCTCGACGCCATGAAGCGGCAGATGGACCGCGCCACCTTCGCCTACCGCCTGCATTTCGAAAACGAGCCGGCGGAAGAACTGGCGCGGGAGCTCGCCGGCAAACTGCCGGAGGGCATGGACCGAATCTTCTTCGTCTCCGGCGGTTCGGAGGCGACGGAATCCTGCATCAAGCTGGCGCGGCAATGGGCGGTCGCGACCGGCCAGCCGAAGCGCTGGAAGGTTATCACGCGTTTTCCCTCCTATCATGGCGGCACGCTGGGTTCGCTTTCGATAACCGGCGACGATGCGCTGGCCGAAACGTTCACACCGATGATGCGGGTGATGCCGACCGTGCCGGCGCCGACGGCATGGCGCGACCGCGACAATCTTTCGATGGAGCAGCGCGGCGTCCGCTATGCCGACATGCTGGAGGAGAAGATTCAGGCCGAGGGCCCGGACAGCGTGCTCGCCTTCATCATGGAGCCGATCGGCGGTGCGGCGACTTCGGCCCTCG
>NZ_JAMYQZ010000065.1:0-36360 GCF_040321145.1 Mesorhizobium sp. M0514 | reverse complement strand
GTCGACCAGATGCACGGTGGTGCCGAAATTCTGGAGATCGCCGGAGGCCAGCGCCCAGTAGCCGCCATTCATGCCGCGGTATTTGGGCGCGATGCCGGCGTGATAGTTGAGCACCGGGCAGGGCATTTGCGCCAGCGTCTGCCGGGACAAGAGCCGGCAGCCGGCGAGCAGCACCACGCCCGGGCGGATGTCGGCGATCGCCTGCAGGCAATCGGCTGCGTTGGCGGAGGAGACGTGGATGATCTTTTGTCCCGGCTTCGGCTCGGTCTCAAGCTTCTGATCGGCGATGAGCCGCTCTGCGTGGCCAGCGAAGAAGCGCTTGCCGAGCCTCGTCAACACCATCGTGCCGAGTTGGCCGATGGCCGAAAACAAGCCCTGGCGGCGCGCCCGGCCGAGCAGCAATTGTTTTTTGGATTCAGGGCTTTCGAGGATGACGCTGACAGGACCGAACTGGTCGGCGATGGCGTTGACGATGGCCCAGATGTGCGGCCCGCCTTCGGTGACGATGACGATCGCAGCACTTTTTTCAACCGCTGATGCCATGGCGCGCTTTCTTGCCGGCGCGCAGCCATTTGCCGTGCGCTGCCCGGCTCAATTCTGTGCCGGGCGAGGTTAAATCTTGATGACCGCCCGGCCAGCGAGAGACCAACGGATCAGCGCTTGAACTCGATGATGTCGAGTTTCGATTCGTAGTAGGGCGCCGGGAATTCGATGCGCCATTCATTGGCGCTGGTGCGGAAGGCATAGCCGACCTGGTCGCTTTCCGGGCCGCTGCCATAGGGTTTTGGCTTGTTGTCATTGACATAACCGGAGCCGAGATAGATCGCGCGTTTTTCGCTATCGTCGAAGAAACGGCCCTTAGTGCGTTGCGAGCCGCTGACCTTTTCCAGCTGCCAGCCGGAGCCATCGTCCGTGACCTTGCACTTGAACCAGCCATAGATGACCAGCGGGCCGGTCAGGCCCACCTTGATGGTTCGGCATTGCCAGTTGCCGCTCAGGTCCTTGTCGGAAAAGGCCACTATCGGCTTTGCCAGCAGCGCGTCGAGTTGGCTGACCTCAGCCGGGTCTCCCGCTTTTGCCTCGGCCAGCGCCGCCTTGCGGGTCTCGCCATATTTGTCGAGGCGAACCTTGTCGGCAGGCGTGATGATCTTCTGCACCTCGCCGTCGGCGCGAGCGGGCAAGGCGAAACAGAGCAGGCAAACGGCGGCGAGCAGGACGCGAGCGGTCATCGGTGGTATCCATGTTGGCGCGGCTGGAGCAGCCGATTCTATCTTCCAGCGCACAACTTACCCATTCGCGGCGGCCTGTCATCCGTGCTTAAACAGCGGTATGTTCCGCGGGAGGTGCGCGTGGGGGTTACAATCCATTTTGAGGGACAACTGCGCGGAGAGGAACAATATCTTGCGCTGTTGCAGGAAGTTGAAGCGCTTGCCATCGCTCGAGACTGGCGATTTCGGCCGATAGACGAGGCCGAAATGGTTCTCAACCGGGTCATCGACGAACGCAGCGTTGACTATATCGGCCCGGTCTTGGGGATAGAATGCCTGCCGCATCCCAAGTCGGATCGCCTAAGGTTCGAGTTCGACAGGGACCTCTTCATGCAGCAATATTGCAAGACCCAGTTTGCGGGGTCGGAGGCGCATATCGAGATCATCGAGTTGCTTCGCAAAGTTGCTCCTTTTTTCGACAAGTTCGACGTCTTCGATGAAGGCGAGTACTGGGAACTGGGCGACCGCACAATTCTGCAGGTCAATCTCGACACAGTCGACGCTCTGCTTGCAGAGGCTTTGCGCAAGGATCCAACTGCAAGAGGGCCGATCCGGTTAGACAACGGCCGCGTTGTCGATTTCGTGTCGGATCCGCAACCGGAGAGCAAATAATCCGAAAGTCGGGCGCCTAACGCACTTCTTCTGGATGTGCCGCCACCCGCGCCAATTCAGTCGTCAGGTCGCCATAGCCGGTCGAGCGGCGCTCATAGGCGAGGCCAAGCATCTTCGCGGCCTTCTCGGCGACCTTGTCGAGTTCCGGATCGTCGGTCTGGGCGATGTAGATCAGCTTTTGGTAGTTGCCGAAATAGTCCTTGATCAGCTCCGGGTGCTTGTCGAGGCCGAGCGGCTTCATGAAGAAGGCGTCGAACTGGCGGCACAGGAAATCGGTCATGTAGAACGACATCATGTCGTCGTCGGCGACCTTCGCATAGGCGTCCATGCCCTGGTAGAAGGCAAAGCAGTGCGGCCCGGCCATGCGCTCGACGCCGTGCTTCTCCAGGACCCGGTCGAGCATGCCGCCGGTACCGCAATCGGCATAGCCAACGAAGATGTTGCTATAGCCTTCCGCCTTGGCCTTTTCGATCGCCTTGTCCATCGCCGGTGCGATGCGGTCGGGGTAGAAATGGAACTCCGCCGGCAGGCAGGTCAGGTCGAGATGGTCGAGCTTGAGCTGCTCCTTGACGGCCAAAACTTCGCGCGCAATCATTCCACAGGCGATGACCAGCAGCCTGTCGTCCTGATTCGGTTTCGTTTTTTGCATTCTGGCCATGGAACCCGGTCGAAGCGGCCTTCGTTGCTGTGGGGCGAATCTATCGAGAGAGGGATAAACCGTCCATGAAACTGTTACGCGTTACGCCGATTGCAATCCTTGCCTGCGTCCTGGCGCTTACGGCCTGTGCCAACACCGTCCGTGGTGTCGGCCGGGATATCAAATCGACTGCGAAAGCCGTCGACGACACCGTCACCAAACCCTGACGCAGCCATCCGTTCCAATAGCTGGAACAAAAAAGCCGCGCTGCAAGGCGCGGCTTTCGATTGTGGCCCAGACGCCTTGCGTAACAGATCAGGCTGAAGCGCGCACGTTATGCTTGCGCTTCATGAAGTCCTTGGCGGTCTCGACCGCCACAGCCGCGTCGCGGCAATAGGCATCGGCGCCGACGGCCTTGCCGAATTCCTCGTTTAGCGGCGCGCCGCCGACCAGGACGACATAGTCGTCGCGGATGCCCTTTTCCTTCATCGTGTCGATGACGACCTTCATGTAAGGCATGGTCGTGGTCAAAAGCGCCGACATGCCGATAATGTCGGGCTGGTGCTGCTCGATGGCGTCGAGGTATTTTTCCACCGCATTGTTGATGCCGAGATCGATGACGTCGAAGCCGGCACCTTCCATCATCATGCCGACGAGGTTCTTGCCGATGTCGTGGATGTCGCCCTTGACGGTGCCGATCACCATCTTGCCCTGCTTCGGCGCGCCGGTGGCGGCCAGCAGCGGGCGCAGGATGAACATGCCGGCTTTCATCGCGTTGGCCGACAGCAGCACCTCGGGAACGAACAGGATGCCGTCGCGAAAGTCCTCGCCGACGATGCGCATGCCTTCGACCAGAGCTTCGGTCAGCACCTTGTAGGGCACCCAGCCGCGCTCGAGCAGGATGTTGGTGCCTTCCTCGATCTCTTCCTTCAGCCCGTCATAGAGATCGTCGTGCATCTGCTGCACCAACTCGTCGTCGGAAAGCTCGGAGAGGATGATCTCGTCGTCGGCCATTTTTCTCGGGCTCCTTGCCGCGCGGATGCGATCACGGCGGCTTAAAATAATCGCGTCAATACCTAACCCGGCGGGGGCAGGTATCCATAGCTGATTTGCGACTTCCCGCAAAAGGAAAGCGACCGCAAATCTATTGGAATTCTTGTCGATTTTGCGACAGGCGTTGGCGCTGGCGGGCCGTTTCGAATAGGGTGCATGGCTACGATCCGGGCGAGAAGCCGCCTACGCGGCCGCAAACGGTTTTTAGGGAAAAACGATCATGAGTGAAAACGCGTCAGTCGACCAGGAAGCGTCCAATGCGCGACGTGGACGTGCTGCCAGCGGCGGCGCGGCTGCAAGGCGGGCGGCGCGCTCGGGCGGCGGACCGGGCACCCAGCTCACCTATATCAAGCGCAAGATCAACATCTATGAGGTCCTCAACGAGGAAGGCCTGGCGATTATCGAAAACAACACCGATACGGTGCTGGAAGAGATCGGCATCATCTTTCGCGACGACGCCGAGGCGCTGCAGCTTTGGAAAGAGGCGGGCGCCGACGTCAAGGGCGAGCGCGTGCATTTTCCCAAGGGCCTCTGCCGCTCGCTGCTGGAGACCGCGCCGCCCATCTACACCCAGCATGCGCGCAACGCCGAACGTTCGGTGCAGATCGGCGGCAACGCCACGGTCTTCGCGCCGGTCTATGGTCCGCCCTTCGTGCGCGATCTCGACGGTGTCAGGCGCTACGCGACGATCGAGGATTTCCGGAATTTCGTGAAGCTCGCCTATATGGCGCCGTCGATTCACCATTCGGGCGGCACGGTGTGCGAGCCGGTCGACGTGCCGGTCAACAAACGCCATCTCGACATGATCTACAGCCACATCAAATATTCGGACAAACCGTTCATGGGTTCGGTGACGGCGCCAGAGCGGGCCGAAGACACCGTCGCCATGGCCAAGATCGTGTTCGGCGACGATTTCGTCGAAAACAACACCGTGCTGACCAGCCTGATCAACGCCAATTCGCCGATGGTGTTCGACGAAACCATGCTGGGCGCGCTGAAGGTTTATTCGCGTCACAACCAGGCTTGCATCGTCACGCCGTTCATCCTTGCCGGCGCGATGAGCCCGGTCACGGTGGCCGGCACGCTGACGCAGGTTCTGGCAGAGGTGCTGGCCGGCGCCTCTTTCACGCAGTTGATCCGTCCCGGCGCGCCGGTGCTGTTCGGCACCTTCGCCTCGTCGATCTCCATGCAGTCTGGTGCGCCGACCTTCGGCACACCGGAGCCGTCGCTGGTTTCCTACGGCGCCGCACAGCTTGCCCGCCGGCTCGGTCTGCCGTTCCGCACCGGCGGCTCGCTCTGCGCCTCCAAGGTTCCGGATGCGCAGGCCGCCTATGAGAGCGCCAACACGCTCAACTCGACCATTCTTGCCGGCACCAATTTCGTCCTGCATTCGGCCGGCTGGCTCGAAGGCGGACTGGCGTCCTGCTACGAGAAATTCATGATGGACATCGACCAGCTCGGCATGACGCAAAAGTTTTCCGAAGGCGTCGACCTGTCGGAAAACGGCCAGGCGATGGACGCCATCCGCCAGGTCGGCCCGGGCAGCCACTATCTCGGCTGCGACCACACCCAGGCCAATTTCCAGACCGCCTTCTACCGCTCCAGCATCGCCGACAACAATTCCTACGAGCAGTGGCTGGCCGAGGGCGAGAAGACAGCGCCGCAGCGCGCCAACGAACTCGCCCGCCGCTGGCTGGAGACCTATGAGGCGCCGTATCTCGATCCGGGCATCGACGACGGGCTGAAGGACTACATCGCGACGAAGAAGGCGTCGATGGCTGACGCCTTCACCTGAAAGGAGCCCGAGTCAGGCGGGGCTAAAGTCGCCAACATCATCCACAAGGAAGTCTGGCGGAGCGCTTTCTCCGACCCGGACAAGAAGGGATGATTGCGCGGCGCCGGGCTGACGAGATAGCGGCCGCGCTTTCCGCTGACGGCCTCATCCTGCGCGGTGGCTTCAATTTCGCAACAAGCGAAACGCCGCCGCATGGCCCTTCAGTTGCCCCCGCCAAATCCGTGCTGTTGGTCGGGCAGGCGGGAGCGGCACCCTGGCCGCATTTCCTGCGCTGGCGCGACCGGCAACCGCAAACCATTGCTAATCCGCTCGACACATGGTCGCGCGAAGTGATCGGTGCGGTGGCGGAGAAATTCGGCGCGCGCGCCGTTTCGCCTTCGGACAGACCTTATCTGCCGTTCCAGCAATGGGCGATGCGAGCGGAGGGGCTGAGACCGTCGCCGCTGGGCATCCTGATGCATCCGCAGTACGGGCTCTGGCATGCCTATCGCGGCGCGTTGCTGTTCGAGGATGAGATCGCGCTTCCTGAACGTCGCGAAGCGATTCACCTTTGCGAGGCCTGTGTCGCAAAACCTTGCCTGAAATCCTGTCCGGTTGACGCCTATTCCGCGGATGGTTTCGCTCATCAGGCTTGCCTGGCGCATGTGCGGGGATCGAAGGGCGAACCATGCCGCGGCGGCGGCTGCCTCGACCGCAACGCCTGTCCGTATGGCACGGCCCATCGCTATCCGCCTGAGGTTCAGGCCTTTCACATGACGGCGTTTGCTGGCCTGTAGCCGGGTCGAAAGCCCGCACAAAGTGTTGAACGGGATTGTCAGGGAACGGCTTGCCCTGACAATGCCTGCTTATATGTATCACACGACAATCAACGGGGCGCGCCATGGCGAAGCAGGACATTGAGATAAAAACCGAGGACGGCGTAGCGAAAGCCGGGCTGTTCCGTTCGGCGACCGCTTCCCCGTCCAGGGCCGGTGTCATTCTCTATATGGACGCCTTCGGTCCGCGACCGGCGCTCGACGCAATGGCGGAGCGGCTGGCCGGCGAGGGCTGTGCGGTGCTGGTGCCGGATCTTTTCTATCGCAACGCACCCTACGGGCCGTTCGAGCCCAAGACCGCTTTCGTCGTCGAGGAGACCAAGGTCGCGCTGACGGCGTTGGTCCACGGCACGACACAGGACATGACCATCCGCGACAGCAGGGCGTTCCTCGACACGCTTACCGCTGAAGGTGTCACCGGACCGGTCGGTGTCGTCGGTTACTGCATGGGCGGGGCGCGGGCCTTGAATGCGGCTGCAACCTATCCCGATCACATCGTGGCGGCGGCAAGCTTCCATGGCGGCAATCTGGCCAGCGATGCCGCCGACAGTCCGCACCGCAAGGCTGCAATGATCAAGGCGCGGGTCTATGTCGGAACGTCTGGGGTGGACCGCAGCTTTCCGCCGGAGCAGTCGGCGCGACTGGCCGAGGCGCTGCGCGTGGCGGAAGTCGACCACGTCATCGAAAACTATGCCGGCATGGCGCATGGCTGGTGTGTGTCGGATCACAGCGTGTTCAACGCGGCCGGCGCCGAACGTCATTGGAAGCGATTGACGACGCTGTTCGCCGAGACGCTGATCTAACGAGGCGTTGCCTGAAGTCGCAACGAACGGGTAGAGACTGCACGATTGGCGCGGCCTGTTAAAACAGCGCCAGTCGAGCGGGAACGAACAGCCTGATGCAATCCTATGATGTCGTGGTGATCGGCGCCGGTGCGGCCGGAATGATGTGCGCCATCGAGGCCGGCAAGCGCGGCCGCTCGGTCCTGGTGCTCGATCACGCGGCAAAGCCCGGCGAGAAGATCCGCATCTCCGGCGGTGGCCGCTGCAACTTCACCAACATCCATGCGAGCCCGAAGAATTTCATCTCCGGCAATCCGCATTTCTGCATTTCGGCGCTCAGCCGCTACACGCAAGGCGACTTCATCGCGCTCGTCGAACGCCACGGCATTGCCTATCACGAGAAGACGCTGGGACAGCTGTTTTGCGACGGCTCGGCGCGCCAGGTCATCGACATGCTGGTTTCCGACATGCAGGATTGGGGTGTGGAACTGGCGTTGTCGACCGAGGTGAGGAACGTCAGCAAGACCGCGGACGGGTTTGTGCTGACGCTCTCCGCTGGCAGCGTCGCTTGCAGCTCGTTGGTCGTGGCTTGCGGGGGCAAGTCGATCCCCAAAATGGGCGCGTCCGGTTTCGGCTACGAGCTTGCGGCGCAATTCGGCCTTGCGGTGGTGGAAACACGGCCGGCGCTGGTGCCGCTTACCTTCGACGCAAGAACGCTGGAGCGGCTGGCGCCTTTGGCCGGCAATGCCGTCGATGCCGAAGTCGCCTGCGGCAAGACGCGGTTTTCAGAAGCGATGCTGTTTACGCATCGCGGCTTGAGCGGGCCTTCCATCCTGCAAATATCGTCCTATTGGCGCGAGGGCGACGAGATCCGCATCGCCATGCTGCCGGGGAGGGATGTGGCGGAACTGCTTCGCGCCGCCCGGCGCGTCAACGGCAGGCAAGCGGTGCAGACGGTGCTTGCAAACCATTTGCCGAAGCGCCTTGCGCAAGCGGTCGCCGAGCGTAGCGGGATCGATGGCAATCTCGCCGATTTGACAGACCTGCAAATGAAAACCGTCGAAGCCGCTGTCAACGACTGGCGCATCAAGCCGGCCGGCTCCGAGGGTTACCGCACGGCGGAAGTGACCCTTGGCGGTGTGGATACCAACGGGCTCGATCAGAAGACGATGCAGGCGAAATCCGTGCCGGGGCTGTTTTTCATCGGCGAAGTCGTCGATGTCACCGGCTGGCTGGGCGGCTATAATTTTCAGTGGGCTTGGTCGTCCGGCTGGGCCTCGGGCCAGGTGTGCTGATATTCAGGTGAGGCCGGCCTGCAAACGACGGCTTTCTGTGCTTCCGGTGCTCGCGTACAAAAGTACGCTCCGCTCCGGTTCTCGAAATCCATCGTTTTCGGCTCGGCCTGACCTGAATCTCAGCGCACCTGTTGCGCGTGCATCCGTCGCCTCGGAAAAAAATCTTTCCATAACCCCAAGGATTGGCCATTAGCCTTCGTCCAACAGGCAAATGATGGCGATGATGCTGGATGAAAGCGAAGCCTCCGACGCCGAATTGATCGGGCGGGCGAAGGGCGGAGACAGGGGTGCCTTCGGCAAATTGCTGGAGCGGCACTACGACTTCGTCTATCGCGCCGCCTATCGCTGGTGCGGAAAGAAGGCCGATGCCGAAGACATCGCCCAGGAGGTCTGTGTCCGTCTCGGCAAGGCGATCCGCGACTACCGCGGCGGCGGCGCGTTCACGACATGGCTCTATTCCGTGACGCTGAACGCGGCGCGCGACATGATGCGCAAGACGACGCGCGAAAACGTCAAGACCGAGGCTTTCGGCGCCTACAGCATGATATCGGGAGAGGCATCCGCCGAGCCCGAAGATCCGACTGAGGCGCTCTGGGCAGCGGTGCGGCAACTGCCGAACAAGCAGCGCGATGCAGTACTTCTGGTCTATGGCGAAGGGTTGAGCCATGCGGCCGCCGCCGAGGCGATGGCAATCTCGGAGACGACGGTTTCCTGGCACATCCATGAAGCGAAGAAACGGCTGAAAACGCTCATGCGTTCGGCCGGGGAAGTGTGACCATGGTCGACGACAACGAACTCAACAGGCTGCGCGACGCAGCAGTACCGGCGCCGGGCGAGAGCGCGAAGACACGCGCCTTCGAAGCCGCCATGCGTGCTTATGATCAGCAAAATATTTCTGTCGTCACCCAAGGATCGGTAGGCGGGCTTCGTCTCACAGAGCGAGCACAAAAGCTCTGGAGCGAGATCATGCAAAAGAAACTCATCGCCACGCCAGCCATTGCCGGGCTCGTCGCCCTGCCAATCGCCGGATACGCCACCTTCCACATGCTGAGGGAACAGCCGTTGCCGTTCGGTAGCGACGAGAAGATCACTGAGACGCTGGCCGACAAGCCGGCAACCAAAGGGCCGGCGATCAACGCGCCGGTAAAAGACAAGCAGGCGCCTGAAGGCGACAAGAAGGCCGACGCCGATGTGCGAAGCCGCGACACCACCACGCCGCTCACGCCACCCGCGCCGCCGAAGCCCGAATCGACCGTTGCTGTCGCCCCTGCGCAGCAGGATGCGCTGGGGCGCGGCGTGTTGGCCGAGCCTGCGCCAGTTGAGAGCCGCGAGTTTTCGCTTGACGGCACCGCTGCCCCGGCCGGCGGCGCGCGGGTCGACCGCATGGCCGGCGCGACCGAATCCAAGTACCTGGCGCAGCCTTCGACGATGCCGGCCGACCAGATAGCGCCGCAGGAGCCAAACCGCGACCGCGTCGAGGATTTCAAGACCAATCCGGTGCATGCAGCGCTTCAGGATCCGGTCTCGACCTTCTCGATCGACGTCGACACCGCTTCCTATTCCTTCGTCCGCGGCTCGCTGAAGCAGGGCTATCTGCCGCAGGCCGACACGGTGCGCGTCGAGGAGATGGTCAATTACTTCCCCTATGACTGGAAGGGTCCGGACACGGCTTCGACGCCGTTCAATTCGACCGTCAGCGTCATGCCGACGCCGTGGAACGGGCACACCAAGCTGATGCACGTCGCCATCAAGGGCTTCGACATCAAGCCGGTCGAGCAGCCCAAGGCCAATCTGGTGTTCCTGATCGACGTCTCGGGTTCGATGGACGAGCCTGACAAGCTGCCGCTGCTCAAGTCGGCTTTCCGGCTGCTGGTCAGCAAGCTCAAGGCGGACGACACCATCTCGATCGTCACCTATGCCGGTGACGCCGGCACCGTGCTGATGCCGACCAAGGTTACCGAGAAGGACAAGATCCTCAACGCCATCGACAATCTGTCGCCCGGCGGCTCGACGGCCGGCGAGGCGGGCATCAAGGAAGCCTACAAGCTTGCCCAGCAGTCCTTCGTCAAGGATGGCATCAACCGTGTGATGCTGGCCACGGACGGCGACTTCAATGTCGGCCAGGCCGATGACGACGATCTGAAGCGGCTGATCGAGCAGGAGCGCAAGACCGGCGTCTTCCTGTCGGTGTTCGGCTTTGGACGCGGCAATCTGAACGACCAGATGATGCAGACCATCGCCCAGAACGGCAACGGCACCGCCGCCTATATCGATACGCTGGCCGAGGCCGAGAAGGTTCTGGTCGAGGATGCCTCCTCGACGCTGTTCACCATCGCCAAGGACGTCAAGATCCAGGTCGAGTTCAATCCGGACAAGGTCTCGGAATACCGGCTGATCGGCTATGAAACCCGCGCCTTGAACCGCGAGGACTTCAACAATGATCGCGTCGATGCCGGCGATATCGGCTCCGGTCATTCGGTGACCGCCATCTACGAGATCACGCCGAAGGGCAGTGGCGGCGAGCAGATGGATCCGCTGCGCTACGGCCAGGCAACGGTCAACAATGGCGGCGTCGCCAATGCCGACGAATATGCCTTTGTGAAAATCCGCTACAAGCTGCCGAACGAAGACGTCTCGAAGCTGATCACCACGCCGGTGACCTCGGCCAACGAGGTCGCGTCCTTCGACCAGGCCAGCACCGACCAGCGTTTCTCCGTCGCTGTCGCCGCCTTCGGCCAGAAGCTGCGCGACGAGGATGCGACCGCGAAGTTCGGCTACGACAAGATCATGGAGATTGCCACCGCCGCCCGAGGAGCCGACCCGTTTGGGTACAGGTCCGAGTTCCTTTCGCTTGTGCGCCTTGCCTCGGCGCTGGGCGGTAACCGGTAGTGGCAATACAGCCGGTTCCTTTCAGACGGGGGTCGTTCTGATACGGGGAACCGACTACGGGCGGGTGAGGCAGGCCGGCGGGGGAAACCCTGCCGGCCTTTTTTTCGGATCGATTGATCCGAAGCGCACAGATGATCCGCCTGATCGTTAAATTGCGCGGCTTTTCCGGAACGTCATCGCAATGCCCTGCTATTATTGCACGGGGGTCGGGACTGGGCTTGGGGAGCCGGGAATTGCAGATATGAACATTGGAAACACGACGCCGGCGGTGAGACACACGCAGGCGTCGGGAACGCTGTCGCCAGAATCCAGGCGCATCATGGATGACGTCGACGCAGCCTGGAATACCGCAAAGTCGGCGCTGACCAATGACCGCTTTCGCGTCATGCTGGAGCAGATCGGCAATCCGCAGTCGTCGGGTGACCTGGTGACGATGAATGAAAGCGCCGACAGCACCGCCCTGGATTTCACGACGGCGCTATCGCGTTACGCTGAAAACAGCGAATAAGTTCGATATCAGGCTCGGCTGCGGCGGCGTTCGCGGCGGGCTTCGCTGGTCTCGGCGGTGTTTTCCGTCGCCACCTTGTTGCGCATCGGACCGATGCGCTCGACGATCCCCGCGACGGTCGGGCGTTCGGATTTGGTGTGCGCGTCGAGCGCCTTGCGCATGGCGGCAAGGTGCTGGAACGACGTGCCGCAGCAGCCACCGATGATCTTCGCGCCGCCATCCACCGCCAGCCGGACATAGTCGGCCATCAGCTCCGGCGTGCCGGAATAATGGATCTCGGTGCCACGAAATTCGGGAATGCCGCAATTGCCCTTGACGATCACCGTCGCTTCCGGCTTCGCCTCGGTCATGTCGAGCAGCGAGGCCAGGATGTCGGAGGCGCCGACACCGCAATTGGCGCCGACACCGAGCGGCGTCTCTGAAAGTCCGTCGACGACGCCGTGGATATCCCTGGGCAGCAGGCCCATCATGGTGCGGCCGGCAGTGTCGAACGAACCGGTATAGGTGTAGGGCAGGCCGACGCGGATGGCGGCCTCCGCCGCGGCGCGGATTTCGTCCGGCGCAGACATGGTCTCGATCCAGGCGACTTCGGCGCCACCTTCCTTGAGACCCTCGATCTGTTCGGCAAAAGCCTCGACCGCTTCGTCATAGGTCATGGCGCCGAGCGGCACCAGCAACTCGCCGGTCGGACCGACCGAGCCGGCGACGATGACTTTCCTGCCGGCCTTGTCGGCGACCGCGCGGGCAATCTCGGCGGCGCGCTTGTTCAGCGCATGCACGCGGTCCTGCGCATGGTGCAGCTTCAGCCGGTGGCGCGTGCCGCCGAACGAGTTGGTGAGAATGATATCGGCGCCGGCGTCGACGAAATTCTGGTGCAGGCTCGTGATGGTGTCGGGCGCTGCCTCGTTCAGCAACTCCGGCGCTTCGCCGGCCTCCAGACCCATGGCGAACAGATTGGTGCCGGTGGCGCCATCGGCGAGCAGCACGCCCTTTTCGGCCAGCAGAGCATCGATGGGATTGTTCGCGGTCATCGGATCGACTTTCAGATATTTGAATGGAATAAGGATATAAAGAAGTCTTTATGTCCAGTCAATGTGTTTGCGACCTGCAATTGCCGCGCGGCGCACCTTTCCGGGGCGTTGGGGATCAGGCAGAACCCGATGGAAATGACGCGCCGGCCAGATTGCGCGCGTAGGCGGCGGCCTCATGCGGGTTGATGTCGGCGGCGCGGATCAGATTGTCGAAATGCTGGGTCAGCGCCTGTACCGGCTGGGTGGCGTTCAGCACCACATACATGTCGCCGACATAGATGGCGGCGCGGTAGGGACCGAAGATTGTCAGCGGGATCGAATAGCGCATGCGGCCGTCATAGAGGAACAGGCGGAAGGTGGGGTAGAGATCGTCAAGCAGCGTCGCCATATGGGCAAGCTGCTGCCGGCGGTCAGCCTCGGGAAAGCGGTCCCAGACGCCCAGGCCGCGGGCGAAAATCTCCAGTGTGTGGCGCGGCATGCAGACCTCCATGTCGGTCTCAGGGCGCCGGTTGTACTCGATGCGGTACTGCGTCTCGCTGGCCTGCGCCAGACGGCTGCGGTTGGTGATGTTGGCTTCGTAGTCGACCAGCTGGCGTGTGCGCAGGAGATCGGGAATGCCGGCCGGCACATAGCGGATCTTGGTGCCTGCGGCCTCGGCGAACCATTTGGCGAGCAGCGTGCGGTCGAAGCCGTCGGGCGCCTCTTCGATCTCCAGGCTTTCGCGGATTTCGCCGGTGACGCCTTCATCCTGGGAGAGGCCGAGCAGCCAGTCCAGCGAGATCTTGAATTCGGCGGCGATGTTGAGCAGCGTTTCGGCACGTGGCAGGCGCGTCGAGGCGCCGGACATCAGTTGCGACAGCGCCGACCGGTCGATGCCGACTGCTGACGCGAAAGCCGACTGGTTGAGATCGGACCGTGTCAGGAGCAGCTTCAGGCGCTCCCGGAAGATTGCCGAAAGGTCCCGTTTGTCCACTGTTCGTTCTCCGCACTCTCTTAGGAAAAATTTGCGCCCGAGCCGTCGAATCAGCACTTCCAGCGTAAATGAATCCGTAGGGTTGTTTACAATGCATAACATCTGCGGTCAAAAATGCGCAATCGCAACATTTTGTACACTTTGTCTCGTTGAGCGGAATCGCTTCTCCTGACACTATGCTGTCAGGAACAATTCCGGCGACTGAGGGACAGTGGTCGATAGCATGACAGGCAAGCGCATCAAGCGACGCGACGCAGCGGCCATCGAGTGGCCGACCGTGGTCCTCGCTTTCTTCTGTTACGGAATGTGGCTCGCTGCCGGGCTCCTGCTCTGGCCCTCTTATCCGACCCCGGCACTTCTTCTCCTCGGCTTCATCCTGGCCTTGCAGTCGTCGATCATGCACGAAGTGCTGCATGGCCATCCGACGCGCAGCGCGCTCATCAACGAAGCCTTCGTCTTCCTGCCGATCGGCCTGGTCTGGCCGTTCCGTCGCTTCAAGACGCTCCATTTGCGCCACCACGCCGACGAGCGCCTGACCGATCCGCTCGACGATCCCGAGAGCTATTACCAGGCGTTGTGGATGCATGACGATCTGCCGCCGACGATGAAATTCCTGCTCAAGATCAACAACACCATGGCCGGCCGTTTCTTTCTCGGCCCCTGGCTGTCCTGCATCGGTTTCTTCGTCGACGACGCCAGGCATGTGATTGCCGGCGACAAGGTGATCGGCAAGGCATGGCTGCTGCATGCGATCGGCCTCGCCATCGTGGTGCCGATCGTGCAGTTCGGCTTCGGCATTCCGGTATGGCTCTACATTCTGGTGCCGGTCTGGCTCGGCCAGTCGCTGATCGCGGTCCGGACTTTCGCCGAACATCAGTGGTCCGAGCACCCTGAAGGACGCACGGTGATCATCGAGCGCTCGCCGCTGTCGTTCCTGTTCCTCAACAACAATCTGCACTTCGTTCACCACAAGACCCCGACCGTTGCCTGGTACAGGCTGCCAAAACTGTTTGCCGACCGCCGCGACGAGTGGCTGCGGATGAACAATGGCTACGCCTATCCGAACTATTTCGCACTGATCAAAGCCTACGCCTTCAAGGCCAAGGAGCCGATCGTGCACCCGGTGCTGCGCCGCCAGCCCGAGCCGGGCAGGGCGTTCAAGCCGCGCATCAGGGCGCGCAGCATCAGCGGGCTTGGCAGCGCGCCGGTTCCGGCCGAGCCGCCGAAGGAATAATCCCCGGACTTCCCGAACCCGTGTCGGCCAATTCTGATTGGACGCCGCGTTTTTGCGATCCTTCCCCGAGCCATGATGATTGAGTGTCGGCATGAGTGATTTGGTTGCGGCATTGCCGATGTACGATGGGACGTAAGGCCCGGAATTGCGCCATTCCAAAGGCCTAGTTGTACTTTTGTCGTACTGAATTCGATGCGCAGTGGAACCTATCCCCCCTCACATAGATTGAGTCTCGTGACGGCGGAGCATTTGTTTGTCCCTCAATAGGCAATGCCGGGCTTCGTGCCCTAATTCGCCGTCACGCCTCACACAAAGAAAAACCCCGCCGGAGCGGGGTTCTGTCGTTAACGCGGCGTGTTGACGGCTAGACTACTAGGCTGGAAGCGATTTCTGGCGTGAGCAAACAGTCGCTCCAGTCGGGATGATCGTCGGCCATCGCGACCAAGCTATCCGCCAGGATCATCCTGTCCCTGCACGGATCCACATCCATGAGCGAGCGCACTCCGTAAATCTCGCGCCCCTTGGTCGTTCTAACCCGCCCCATAACTAGCGACGGTAAGCTTTGGTCGCGATGGGTTACGAACTCGCCCAGCCTGAAGCGCCAGGAGACGACAGGTTGTTCGGCGACGATAGCAATAGCGTTCATTTCAGTTCTCCAGTTTGGCCTCTCCAGGCCCTGCCAGGGATGGTCCGGCTGCCGGGGGAGAGAGGCGACTGGAGATCGCTGGCAAGCTTTTAGGCGCTTTAGCCTTGGACATGGCTTGCCACCCCGGCCAAGAGGATCTTGGTCCGCCGCTGCTTCGACCGTTTTTGCAGATAACCCCTTACCCTTGCCGCAAAGCATGGAGGAGAATCGGACGGGTTGCAAGAACCTTACAATATTTATTTTTGTACTCTGAAACGATAAGGCGCGTTCGCCTAATAAAGCAAGGCGAAAGCGCCTTAACTGTCAATACGGCTTATGCGAAAGCGCCTAATCTTTACTTGTGAGAATCCATATGGACTCCAACGTTGTTCTGTGGAATCCATGTGTGCCTGAGCGAGGGAGGATGCCACCCCATGAAACACGACCATATCTTCGATGATATCGCCCAAGCCCTCACAGAGCCCCGCCAGGACGTATGGCGCCCTGTCCGCGCCTTTGCCCTCGACCTGGCCGGCAAGCTGTTCCTGGGCCTTGCTATCGGCCTAGGTGTTGGCTTTGGAATGGCGATCGCGGGTTAGATCGCGTCCGGTGAACTATGGCATTAGCACCCGCTAAATAACGGGGTATATCTGTGGTCTTGGGCTAGGCTTCGGCCCCCAACATGACCGCGCCGTATGGTTAAGCCGGGAATTATGATGATTCCGCAGAGACTTAGCTGTAAAGACAACCAAGCCCAAAGCATCCAAAGGTTAACGGTTCGTTAAACGATAGTTGACTCCTCCCGGTTTTGAGGAAGAGGATCAGCATCGGGACCGGGGGATGAGCACCTACAGGGGCACCTTTGTCCGGGTAAATAGAGTAAACAGGGGTTCAAACAATGACGAAATTTCTCAAGCAGTTCCGCGACGACGAAAGTGGCGCCGCGATGGTCGAATATTCAATCCTGGTCGGCATCATTGCAGCGGCGTCGCTGCTCGCGATCCTGGCCATCGGCGGCTGGGTCGGCGATCAGTTCACCGGTCTTTGCGCAAATCTTGACGGCAAAGGCGTTGACGCTGCCGGCACCGGCACTGGCGGTTGCACGCCGTAAAGAACAAACGCGCCGCCGTCGATTGAACCCGAACGGCGCGTTGCCTGCGCGGACTTGCTGGGTTTAGCTTCCCCATCAATTTGCATAGGCGATAGAGAAGGGTCGGCGTTCGTCGCGCCGGCCCTTTTCCTTTAGAGCCAGCTTGCCGCGCACACCCGCTTCACATTGCTGGTGGCAGCAGAGAAGCCAGCATCGTTCCTACGATTGCTCTTCTCAGCCCGAAGCCGACCATCGCCAGCTTGCCCTGCTGGGACAGCCGAGAGAAGTCCGGCGTGTAGCGGAACGTGTTTGCGGCGGTGAAGGCGAGGTGGTCGGGCAATCATACCGACAACCCCGGCAGATAGGCGTCGTCCCGCGGCGGCAGCAGGTAGAACTTGCGGATGAAGGTGTTGTTGTTGCTCCCATAACCCTCGGTTGGGTCACCGCCGAACGAAGCCGTTGCCATTGGGTTCATCGAGATCGGCGCGACCACCTGGGTAACGACATCGCTGCCGTCGCAGGACATGCTGATGAAGGCGTCGGTCCTGGTCACCGCGATCTTGTGGACGCCTGGGCCATGCGAGGTGTTAATCTCAACGTTCCGGGTGTTGTTGCTCGCCTCGTGCGTGTCAACACGCAGGCCGGTGAAAGCGGTGCTGCGCTCAATGACTATCGTGTGATTGTCATCGACATCGGCCAGATACAGCAGATAGGTGGCGCCATCCGTGGTCAGCTCCTCCCACTCGATCACGACCGTCCAGTACATCGTGAGCAGATCGGCCAGGCAATCGCCGATCGCAGAGACGACACCGTCGGCTTCCTCCAACGGGATCTCAAGACCGCTGGCGCCGACACGCTCAGGTTTGTCGATGACATCGACGGCCGCCGCGGTTGACCCGTGAACGGTGTAGGTCTCAGCCAGAAAGTCGAGTGCGTCAAGAGCGCCGACTGCGGGGTCGATAGGATCAGGATCATCTGGATCTGGATCGGGGTCGCCGCCCCAGTCGGGACCATCGAAGGTAAGTTCTTCGGGCGTGTAGCCGGCCAGAGACATGATCTTGGTGAGCATCCACCTGAGGCTGACCGAGCCAGGAATGGTGTTCGGCTGCCTGTGAACCGTCCACACATATTCGCCAAGTGCGCTCATCCAGAGCGATCGGCCCTGGTCGGCGATCAGGTATGAAAATTCGCCAACGGTAAACCGTGGCACCACTTCATCGGCGAAGGTGGAAATCGTCTTTGCCTGGATATCCAGCGTGATAATTTCATAAGCGGGCTCGTCGGGATCGCCGTCGGACCAGAGCATCATCACGAAGCCAGGCAGGCTGATTAGGCGGTTGTGCAAGCGGGGCAGTGTGAAGACCGAATTGAAGCCCATCTTGGCCGTGTCGAATGTATCGATCACCGACCCGTCTTCAGGGTCGATGTAGAGCCATCGATTGATCGAGCCGTCCAGAGCGGCGCCGACCACAAGATAGCCGGTTGCCGGGTCGAACCAGAGCACGCTTGCCGACAAGCCGGACAGGCCAGTGAGCGAGTGCAGCAGCGTCGAGGTCCAGGCATCACCGTTGAAGCGCATCTCGTAAATGTCTGCATCGCCCGTAAAGCTCGACGTTGCGGTGAAGAATGACGTGAACTCAGTGGTCACCCTGCCGTTGACAACCAGATACCTAGCCGGGATGCCTTCAGGATCGACTTCGAAAGTTCCCTCGGCGGGATCAAAGATGCCGGTGACTCCCATGCCGGCATCGAAATTATGGCCAATAAATACCCAAAGTTGACCGAATTGCTGCACCGTCAGCCAGATCATATTGGCGGTATCGATTTGAGACGCGATGAGGTGTCCATTCGCCGAATCGTAGATCCCGGATAGACGAGGCGTCGCCTCCGCGCCGTACAACTGGATCAAGAGCAAACCGGTGCCCGCCATCGCAATCGGAATGGTCAGCTGAGAATCGTTGACATCCCGGCCGACGGCATAGGGTCCGGAGCCTTCAAGCGGCACCCGATAGCGCTCCTGAAGTGTGTCGATGTCCAGCACCGCAAGATAGATTTGAGTGAGGCTAGGAATATCGGTCGGGTCGAAGATCTGATAAATGACGCCTTCGGCCGGATCATAGGCCGAACCATTCGGGAAGGCGTTCAGAATTCCGCTTGGTGCCTCACCCGTCCACGCGATATCGCCGCCTGTGCCCGTCTCCGTTGCCGCGTTGGAAATCACTGCCTTGACGGTCGGTGGGCTGGTTGCTGAAAATCCGTCGAGATAGACCATGGCAAAGTTCTGCCATGCCCCGGCATTGGTGCCGATGACAGCCTTCGTGATCGGGTCGGCTTCGGTCTGCGTGCCCCCATAAAAGCGGAACGTGGTCGATGCTCCGAAACCTTTCTCGGCGTCGAAGACCACCTCGTCGTTGACCTTGAGTTGCACAAGCTTGTAACCGTCCCCGAAGGGATCGTAGGCCAGCAGATAGCCCATGGATGCGACCTGGCTGGCGCCCTGGATGGGCACCAACGCGACGCGGGAGAACGGGTCATTGTTCAGCCAGCCCGTGCCGCCGACATCGCCAAGGCCCTGTAGGGATGTCAGTTTGACCTGCGTGTACCCTGATATGTTGGTGACCGTGGCCGCCCCGCCGATAACAGGGATGCCATCGACCGGATAGGTTCCGACAACGATCGGGATCTGCCGGCCAAGGACCGATGAAAAAGAAAAAGGTGCAGCAGAAGAAACCGGGTCGGGCTGCTTTGTCGTCTGCTCTGAGCCCCATCCACCCCAAGACGACCCTACGTTCGAGGAACCGGGCGTTGCAAACCAGACCATCAGGCGGCTCCCTGCAGCCGCAGAAAGCGCTGATCGCCGTCCGGTGTCCAGACAGCGAAAGCCCTATGCATCGCCACGATATCGGTTCGCTGGATTGTCGCCGTTGCCATGGGATTGAGCGTCATCACGGTGATACTGGCCTCGTCCTGTGTGAGCAAAATCTTCATCATGCAGGCTTCGCCGCGCGCCACTCGATGGCCGATGCTGTCGCCTTCGGTGCCGTCCGAAAAGCGGCCGGGCGCCAGCCAGAGCGCGACGATATCGCCCTCCCTGGGCTCCTCAATTGCTGAAACCGACCACAAGGAGCCGGCTAACAACGGCCCCAAGCAATTGCCGGTGCTTTGCACCTTGTAGGTATGCGGGAAAGACCGATTATCGACCATTGAGTGACCTCAAGCCATCGCGCACAGCCATGGAGACTTGGCGACGCAGTTCCGCGGCACTTTCCTTGTTCACCTGCGCACCGGCTTGCACATTTACCGACATGTTGATCTCAATCGGCCTCTGGCCGCCGGAAGAGGATGAACCGCCGTCACGCCTGTCCTCGAACTGATCGGGACGAGCGATGATGACCTTCTCTTTCGGGTTCTTGAAGAACTCGACGTGCTGCGAGTCGCTGCTGTCGATGCCCCCCGTCGCGTAGCCGTAGACAGCCCGATGGGCGATCTGCTGCGGCGTAGCGCCTAGCCCTTGTGCGCCGTAGCCAATATTGCCGCTGCCGACGATGCCTGCGGCTTGGAAGTTCGACTTTGCCGTCGCGAGCGCTTTCAAGTAAGCGGCATATTGTGGGTCGCGCTCTGTGCCGCCCGATGCAGACGATCCGCCACCGGACGACGATCCGCCAATCCCAGAGCCGCCACCCGACGTCTTGATGTCATCGAGCAGCTGAGCCGTCTTCTTGGTGTTCACCGCGGTATCGGTAATCGCAGCGGTTAGCTTGTCCTGGTCAGCCGTCGTCTGCGATGTTGTGGCCAGAGCCATTGATTGCGCGTGCGGAATAACCGTCCCTGCCGACTGCGGCAGGACGAGTTCCGGACCCTTTTCTCCGACCCAATAAGGTGTGTTGGGCGAGATTGGACCGCCTGCCGCGCGCTGCGGGTACATGGCGTTAACCTGCGCAAGCACCCTTGGGTCTTGATAGGTCTTGGGCTGCGTGTAGCCCCACGAGTTCGTTGAGGTGTTGAAGATTGGTGTCGAGGAGACCGCCGGACCATTTGACGAATAGCGCGTGACGCCTACGCCGGTAGTGCCGCCGCCCGATGACTTAGGCACATCGTAGGTCGACTGCGTTCCGGTGCCGACTTGACGCGTGACCACCGTGACGGTGATTGTCTTGTCACGCAGAGCGTTGACCGCCGCGCCCAACTGGTGAACTTTTCCAGTGTCGGTGTCCAACATCATGCGGGCACGGACTAACGAGTCGATAAACCTGTCGACGGCTTCAACGCCCAGACCACCATCGACCAGGGTTTTGCGCAGCAGGTCGACGCCGGATGCCACATCGCTGGCTTTGGCGTTGCCGGTGCTCATCGCGTCGAAGAGTCTGTTGATGATGCCGACGGTATTTCCTAGCGCGGCGTTGGCGCCGTCGATGTTACGAACATCGCCAAAGAATGCAGTGATATTCTCCTGGCTACCAGCCGTAGCGACGGCCTCCTTCAGCGTGGCAACTTCCGCAGTGGTGTCGCGGAACTGCTTGGTGAGATCGAGCATGCTCTGCGCCTGTTCGCGCCGCATTCTCTGGATAGCCTGGCCTGCTTGTTCGAACTGGCCGACGACGCCTTGGATGGAACCGCCGAGTGAGCGCGTAACCCCGAAGCCATCAGAGGCGCCACTGTCGATTGTGCCGAACAGCCTGGCAATTGTGGCATCCGCGGTGCCAGCATCGCGGTTGATATCCTTGAAACCAGCAGCGACTTCCGCCAGCGACTTGGTGGCCTTCTGGTTGTCGACGGCGATGGCCTTTGCTTCAAGGCCAGCCGGAATCGTCGCGGCTACTTTTGCAGCCTGCGCTGCGGTGTCCTGCAGGCCTTTCGCAAAGTCGTGAGCGTTCTTCGAGAGCGTCGGATCCAGGCGAATCCTGCCGAGTTCGCTCTGCAGATCAACCGCATCGATCACACCGCTCTTGAGTTCCTTGGAAAGCTCGGCAAATCTCTGAAGCCCAGCCTTACCGATACGGGCGAAATCGCCATCGCCGGTGTCCAACAGGTCCAACTGCCGTCGGGTATCATTCATCAATTTGTCGAGCGTCTTACGTGCATCGGCAACGTTGTCGGCGGTGTCGGCAGCGATGACGGACTTAGGCATCTGAGACGCCTGGTCTTCGTACTTCTTTGCCGCAGCCGCAGCGGCCGGATAAGCCGCCGCAATCTCGTCAATCAGCGCCTTGTGGTTTTTCAGCACTTCGTCGGCGGACATGACGTCCTGGCGCGCGGCCAAGGCATAGGCGCCGATCGCAACGCCGGCTAGTCCGGCAGCGGTCACGATGCCGCCAAGCGGTGTCGCGACGAAGTTGAGTATTCCGGCGCCAACCGCCTTCAGCGAGCCAAGCGCACCTTGAGGACCGCTCTCCAGAGCATCGAAAATCTGCCCGGCCTGGCTGGCGAAAATCTGCATCGGCGGTGCGCCGAGCGCGAACATGGTGATGACGTCGTTGCCTTGCCTCGAGAGGTTTAGCATCTGGTTCGACGTTAGCTTGGCTGCAGTCCCCACGCTGGCGATATGGCTCACGCCGGCACGCGTAGAGGCGGAAACGGCATCGGTCTTCTGCCTGACAAGATCGAGAACTCTTGCCCTTTCAACCTCGTCGATACCGAGCTTGCGCGAGGCGGCATCGGCTGTGATCATCGCGCGTTCCATCTCTTGGGTCGCGCGATAGGCCGGGTCGGCGGACGCCTTCAGGCGATCCCATGCCTTGGCGGTTGAGGAGATGGAGCCGGCGGTGCCCGTCATGACGGTTGACTGCTTTTCCATCGCAACGTTCGCGGCGTTCGCCTGGTCGATCACCTTATCGACGGCGCTTTGTGCAGCCTTCATCGCCTTGACGTAGGTTGCTGACCCGACCTCGGCCTGCCTGGCATCGATGGTGAGTTCGGTAATGACGACTTCGTCAGCCATTAGCGGCACCCCTCCCGCGCTTCGGCTGGGCTAAACAATGCCATCGACCACTCCGGCACGATGATGGCCAGGGGCATGGGCTCCAGATCAGGAACGGCAGCCGCCGTGGCGAGCGCTTCCCGCGCCTCACGCTTCCGGCCGGCGCGGTACAAGTCATTGATTGAGCGGACCGTCATGCTTTGGTTGCGCAGCGTGTCGGCAACCGCGGTGACGATACCGTTCTGACTGGTCAGGATCCGCGCCAGTGCCTCCAACTCGTCAGCCATTCTTAGGGCGTGCGCGGCGATCTCGGCCGGCGTCATGTGTGTGTGCGCCTCAGCGAGCGTTTCGCTGGCGGACGCACGGCTATGCGGTCGCGCCGAGGCGCGTTGGTTGGTGGTCATGTTGTTGGGAGTCCTATTGAGAAGGGTGTCGACGTCTGTTCAGAGATTAATGCACATAGCCTGCGGCAGATGCAGGTCAGACAAGTCCGCCTCTTGGAGCGCATACCCCCTCGGGGCTGATTGAAAATTCTTCCTGAAGAAACTTTTTTTCTACAGCTTTAGGAAAGCTGAGCCCCGAAGCGGTCTAAGGCCCCGTTATGTTATAACGTTGAGACCCCCTACCCCGCACTGCACAATGACCATGTTGCGTTGCACCAACGTTGCATTTATGTCACATATTTCATGTTGCACTGCGATACGCAGTGTGGTTTTGCTGCACTGCACAATGTTATGTTATAACACTCTGCTTTCGTGGGGTTGGGCGGTCTAAGCCCCATCCCGCTCTTAGGAGCAAGACCCCATACACCCGGTTTGCCCGTCTCTTGGCTTCCCAAACTATGTTTATGACCGGCTGAGCTGCGCGAGCTTGCGTCGTGCTTCATCGAGGCGTGGCGTCTGGCTGGCCGAGCGTCCCGTGATCAAAGCGCTCGAGTTGGCAGGCACACTAACGAAGCTGAACTCAAGCATCTCGCTGCTGGTGAAGCGCTGGCCGCCGTACGGCTTGGCGGGGTTGAGCGGAACGCTTTTGAGCGGCACGAAGCCGATGCTCGTTGAATTGATGACGCCAGCCTTGATCAGGCCGTAGACCTCGTCCGACTTGGCGCTAATCCCTTCGGCCGGGAACTCGACCAAGGCGACGAGCTTGCCGCCTTCAAGGCCGATGCTGAGTGCTTTCGCGATAGGGTGATCGGCATCGTGTTGCCAAAGCACCGTCGGTGATCGGCGGAAGGCGTCGAGCTTAATCCCGGCCTGGTCGATGATATCGCCCATACGATCAACCTCGCCGGTGGATACGATTGCCCGAACCTGGCGCAGACCAATTCCGGCACCAGAGAACTTCAGGACTGTAGGCGCAAAGGAGCGTTTGATCTCAGTCATTCGAAACCCTTCACGAGCGCCTGCAGTGATGTTGCCAGGTCTGACGCCGCCTCCTTAGTGAGATTGGCCGAAAGCTGTTCGCCGAGACGTGTCTTCAGGATTAGGCGCACGAGATCATGATGGCGCTCGGCCGAGATGCCGAACGGCGGGTTGATCATTTCGATATCGAGTTCGCGCATCTCTAGTTCCCCACCAGCGCTACAAGCGGGCCAGCAACAGTGTTGTTGCCGAGATCGTGCACATTGATGTCGAAACGCGCGGTCGCACGGCAGCCGATTTGGTCGTACTCGAGGTATCGCTCCTCAGTCGTTTTCACGGTCACGCCGCGGCGGTCGCCGAGGGTTGCCGCCATGGATAGGTCGCCGAAGGCAATCATCACCTTGCCGGACTGATCGCCGCTGCCGGGCAGGCTGGGCACGGCTTCGATGAGATAAGAGCCGTACTGCAGGATCGGCTTCGGGCCGGTAGGCGTCATTTCAAGCCCAACGACGGTCGCGCCGAGGCGAACAAACGTCTGGCCGATTGCGTATGAACTCGCGTACCACTTTGCGTTACCCAAGGCATATTCAGGGCAAGCGGCAATAACTGTGCCCAGGTCGGCGGCCGTTAGCTCGGCGAACGTGTCGTTGTTGGTAGCCGCCACGATCTTCCCGGCGTCGTGGTTGCCATCGATGAGCTTTGTGGAGATCCCGACAATCCCGCCATAGGCGCCTGTGCCGTCACCATTCCAGCCGCAGTCATCCTCAAGCTTTGAAATTGCGAAGGCTGCATCCTCGGCGAAGTCCTGGCCAACGTCGATCGTCTCGTCCTCGCCGAGTTCGCTGGAAATGCGAGACAGGGCTGCCGCTTTCTTGGCGTTAAGCGTCACGGAACTCCAAACGCGGTCCTGTTCTGCAATCGCTGCATTTTCGCCGACGAAGGCAGCCGTCAAACCTGTGTCGAGCCGCGGGAATGAGCGCGTGTCCGAGCCCATGCGCTTGATGTCGGCGTTGCGTCGAAACGTTCCGACCAGCGCGCGGATCTTGATGATCCCGGCCTCAACTTCAGTCGGGACAAGATAGCCGCCGATAGTGCCGGTGGTTTCACCTTGCGCCTTCTCGACACGCACCCCGTTTTTCGCGCACCAGGCCTGGGCGACCTCGTCACCATCGTGCAGAGCCGCACGGAAAAACATGCCAGCCTTTAGGGCTGCCGCGTCGTTGTCGAAGGCGCGGATTCGCGCGCCGGTGTGGAAAAATTCATGCCGCATTGGTGATTTCCTTCCGGGTAACGAAACCGGCTTTGCAGGCGGCTTCTAAAAATACGTAACTGGCGTCGCCGACGATCGGTTGGCCGAATAAAAGGCCGCTCTGCGCATCGCAAATCAGAGCGGGGCTACTTTTGGCGATGCTCCTAATTGCTTCGCGGTAATTGGCGGCTGCAGCGTTTGCCCGCCGCAGTTCAAGAACTGCGTCGACACGGCGCCGCACGATCGCGCGCCAGATCGCCGCGCTGGTCCGGACGGCTTCGGCTGCTGCCGCGATCCGCGCTTGGTTCTCCCTGTGTGTTAGGGCTTCAATTGCCAGGGCAAGCGCCTGGCGCTCGGTGATAATGGCGTGGAGTTTTTCGCCATCTGAAGGTTGACGCTCCGCTGGAACCGTCGAGCCGTCGAGCAGCGCCGCTGCCCAATCTCGAACGCCAGGGCCGGCGACCTTTTCTTCCGGTCGAACGCCGGTCTGTTCCAAGGCGATCTGTTCAGTGCGCAACTCGCGATCTCGAGCTTTGAAGCCGGCAGCCTTGCTCTGGATTGCTTCAAACTCCAGCGCAGCGGTGGTTGTCTTGGGTGGTTTCGCGGGGGCCATCTATGGGAGTCCTTTTCAGAAGGCGAAAAGCGGTACCGCCAGCCTTCAAACCCGACGGTTAAAGGCTGGCGGTCGATCAACAGCCACCCTGACGAGTGGCTGGATTTTTGGAAAAGGGCGCACCCGTAGGTGCGAATTGACCGCGCCCTGCGGTACTTCCGCAAAAAGCGCGTTAAGCACCGAACGATGCCGAGGGGACCGATGCTAAAGGTTATATGTCTTCATGAATGACACCCTCGAATGGCGCAAAAAGGCACATTCTAAGCGGCAGCCTTGCAAATATTGACATCGTCGTTGTCGGCCAAGCGAGCGGGCGCGGGAAACTTGGACTTGGCTTCAGCTACGGCTTGATTGATATGGCGCTGCGCACCGCGGTCTGCATAGTCGCGGCTATATCCGCGCGCTTCGCCAATCTCGTATTTATGGAAACCGGCCAAGATCATCTCCAGAACGCCTGCAGCCGCTTCGGAAAGCGGTATAGGCTCGGCTGCCGGTGCGACTAGCGCGTGCGCACTCGTCGGCCGACGATGAAGGCTTAGCGGCTCATCCGCACCGCGCGTTTCTGACGTATCGTAAAACGGCTGGCGGGTGACACCATTGCGATCGACGTAGGACGTCATGAGCCCTCCGGCAGGGGGACGTCTGGCTTTGCGATGCATGTTAAATTGCATGCCACCGAGCCCAATCGCGCCTTCGCTCAAAACACGCACATCTGTGGAGTGCCGGTATGTCTGCTCCCATCCTTGTGGGCCGCGCTTATGCACTACCCGGACTCGCAACAAGTCAGAGAACATTTCCTCAATCGATGGTCGGATTTTGTGCACCCGCTCCCGCTGAAACTCGTGCAGTTCTTCTGGTTCGTCTTCGCCGTCGAACAATGCGTTTACGTCGCCGTGAACGTCTCCCAAGACTGACTGCTGCCCGAACGCCCAAACCGCGTATGCGCCTTCCGGATCGTCTTTCGTGATGTTATGCAACACGGGCAGATTGCCGCGCCATCTTGGATCCGCATTGTCGTTAGCTGCCGGCCGTTCCAGGCGGGCGCGGTGCGTGTCGATGGCCGTTGCCGCCTCTGCCGTGACCAAGGCTGCCCTGGCCCTGCGTGCGGTCCGTTCTTCAGGGGTCGATGTAACTGGCCCGCCGGTGAGCTTGCTCTTGGCCAGCCGCGGCTTGGTAATGAATGCTGGGCTGTTGTTCATTGGGTGGTCATTCCAATTTGGAGAAACCGGCCAAGCCGGCAGTGCCGAGCCGCTGTGCGCGGGACGGGTAAGAAAACGGTGCATAACGTCTCGCGCCGTCCATTAGGTGTTGCTAATTGTTCTTTCCAGGCGTCCCAGTCCGGTGGGGCTTTCAGTAGGCGAAATGCCAAACCGCGCAGCTTCCACCTCGCGCCATTTGAACTTTCATATTCCCGATGACGTCGCTGACGCTATCGTCGGGTATATCGGCTGCTCTGCTCCTGGCCGGATCATTTCAACCTTTGCTGCCGTTCAGTGGGTGCGAGATAAAGTTCCCGATTGTGAGATGTCCGACGATCAGCTCGAGCGGTGCGCCGTATTGGCCGCAGTCGACGAAGGCTTAGCCGTGCATTCGATCGGCGAGGACGCCAGCCGGCTCCCTTTTCGAGCTTGAGCAGGAGCCATTGGCATCTTGTTCCCATCTGGCAAATCAAGGTGCGGCCTCGTCTGGCTACCCCCATGCGCGCCGTGGGTCGCCCCAAAGTCCGAACGGTTATCCTTCCTGTCCGGCAGGATTCGATGGAATTCGGCCCAAGATAGTCTGCGCACCTGAACGGTCTCGGCGCCCACTGCGATTGTGCGGGATATCATGCTGCTTCCTCCGCATCGTCGTCGTCAAACTTGGCAGCCCATTTCTTGGCCAACTCCCGTGCCTCTATGTCCGCTTCGGCTACCACCGAATATTTGGGGACGAACTTAATGCGTGGCCTCTCGACGCGCGGCGCTGGTTTCCAGTCGTAGTCGATGTTAGGGCCTTCAAACGCTCTCGGTGAATTGTCGACAGACGCCTTAATACTGTCGTGAGCGTCGCCTTCGGCCTGCCGCGGCAGGCACTTGATGAAACCGCCATTGTGATAGTGCAGCAAGAGGCGTGCACGGCGCCCTACTAGCTCTTCTGCATCTTCAATCTGGTGGTAAATACCAACGGCATCAAGCAGGTTGCCCAGCACCTTCTGGCCATCTGCCTGCTCGTTCTCATCATCGCTGTTGGTGACAATGAAGATATCGGACTGGATGCCACAATCTGTGGTGTAAAAAGCTGTCATCACCGTTGCGTTGTCGTCTTCCTCCTCCAGCGTCTCGGTCTCGATGCGGTCAATCGTGACCCATCTCTCGACATTCGGATAGACTGTGAAGTCGCGTTTGCCATCTTTCTTAAGTGGGGCGATGCCCGACGTGGCGTAGCCAAACGGCGGTGCATCAGCACCACCTCCGTAGGTTCCCGTAGGAACCCCGTAGGTTTGGGGTGCGGATTTCTGCGTAGCTCCACCACTTAGGTGCGCGAAATTCCGCGTAACAATGTCACGTAGTGGCGCGGATTTCCGCGTAGGTAGGGTTTCATTGGTAGCTACGCGATTTTCCGCGTTACTAGCGGGATTTTTCTTTTTGCGCTTTTTACGTGCGGTCGCACGGGACTCAATCTCGGATTTTATTTCAGCAGCCACCTCACGCACCCACGCGAAGTTGAATGTATAGGTGTTGCCCCGGGTGCCTGTGCCCTGGTCTACGATCTCCGCAAGGTGCATGTCCTGCAGTCGGCGAATTGATTCTTGAACACTGCGGATAGGGCGGCCGGTTTCGCGCGCCAAGTGTCCGGCGCTCGACGGGAAGGTAACTCCATCCTTCTTTTTGAACCGGTCGATCAACTCCAATAGGACGGTCAGGTCCGTCCCATTCAATGGCGGCTCGGCGCCTTTGGAGGCATACAGGGCAAGCTGGAACTGGTCGAGGGAACCAACGTCTTTAGTGGGTGTCATTGACGCGGGCCTCCTTCGCGGCGCGCCACGTATCGCCAATCTCAAGGCACGGCTCAAATATGGGCCGCCCGTCGCTGGTGCGATCGATTTCCCTTATGACGCCAGCTTCGATCAGACGACGGATGGAGGCACACATGGTTCGCCTGGTCGACTTGAAGTCGCGCGCCAGACGGTTGGTGGAGAGGACACATTGACCCTTCCGAGCCCATTCATCTACGACGATGAAGGGGATACGGAAATCATGTCTGCCGGTGCGGAGGAGGTTTGTTGAGGCTGCCGTATAGTCGATCATTCGCTGAATCGTGGATTCAGGCACATCTTCGATTTGCATCTCGATTCCTGTTCGGAAGAGAATTTCTTAGGCACTGAAAAGGAGGCGCGCTCACGGCTCTGCGGGCAATGGTTAAAATCGACGCTAGGCCGCAGGCGCGTGTTCTATGGGCGGGAAGCTTCCCGCTGCGCCTTCCGCCATGCCTGCACGGCACGGATGGCGGAAAGCTCGACCTCGATCTCGGCCAGGGTCATTTCTGAGGTGGGCTTCATGCGGCTGCTCGCGCACGTTCGTTATCATTGGCATGGTCATAAACTGCGGTGCGCCTCTGCGCCGAAAGCCAAGCGTCAAGGTCGGGGAGGGCGTATCGCACACCAGCACCAAGCTTAAGGTAGACCGGGCCTGTGCCCGCCATGCGGCTCTTGTTTAGCCAGCTCGGCGACTTCCCGATTTTTGCCGCTGCCTCGTTTGTGGAAAAAAGCACTTGAAACCCCCTTGAATCAGTGTTAGGTATTTAGCGGAAGGTGGATTTTGCCGTCAACGCGATGCAATTTATAGGCATTTTCGCCTGGCATGTCAATACTGTCCCGCTCTGTCAGGCCGGTTGTTGCGTTGGCGCGATAATGTCCAGCCACTTCCATCCAGCCCACTTATCGCCAATTTCGCGAATATGGGTGTAGCGCTGCAGATTTTGCCAAGAACGATGTCCTGAGACTGACGCGACTTGCGGGATGGTCCTGCCGAGCTCAAAGAGCCGCGACACGCCCTCGTGCCTCAAGTCATGAAATTTCAGGTCTACGACGTTAAGCATGTTGCAGGCGTTGCGCCATGCGAAATTGATCGTGTCACCTTTGTATGGAAAGATCAGTTCGCCCGTCTTCGGCGTGGCCTTGATGACGGCCAGAGCCTCTGGCGTTAGCTCCGTCCAGATGTCGTTCCCCGATGATCCACGAGGATCCTTTGCGTCGCGCACTAAGATGCGGGAATGCGACTCGTCTAGGTCGGCCCAGCGGAGGCGCACAATCTCGCCTTCGCGCCGCGCACTATAAAGAGCAAATGCCGAAATCCTTTCCATGGGCAGGCTGTCAACCCTCCGTCCAGCGAAGAATTCCATAAGGCGACTCATCTCTTCGATGGTCGGGCGCCGATCTCGCTGGTGAGAGCGGCCCGTCATCTCGAGCTTCGATGCCACCGTCGTCGCATCGGTCATGGCCTTCTCATCGAGCGGATAACCCCATGCTGGCCGTGCGATTTTGAACACGCCAGAAAGAAACGTGAGGTACCCTGCAACCGTCGAAGGGCGTCGGGTTTCTGCAAGTTCGCGCGCCAATGCCACTATATGATCAGAGCGTATCTCGGAGCACCGTTTAGAAGCGATGTCGAATTCCTTTAGGCTCTTTAGAACCGCAGCCTTGGTGCGGCCCAACCGCTTTGCCTCTCGCTCATACCTGCCGATTGCCTCGGCTAGCGTCGGGTCCTCTTTCTTCATGTTTTCGACGGCGCCAGGCTTGGCTATCTCGCCCTCACGGAACGCACCCCATGCCGCGGCTTCCCGCCGCTTGGCGAACGTCTTGTTTTCGCGATGGATTGTTTTGCCGTCGCGCTTGATGACGATCTGCGCCATGAATGATGGCGTTCCGTCCTTCCGCTTTCGCTCTATGATGCTAGCCATGTTGTACCGCTCTCAAAACCCGGTACGACATGTTGTACTATAATTGAAAAACCACGCAATAGCTGGAATTGCGCTGACACCACATGACATGTTAACCGATTGATTTTGAAAGAAAATTCAATGAATCCAATCGCGGCATTGCCGATGTACGACTGGCCCGAAGTGCGCGGCGAGGTCGACGCGCAATGGGCAGCGTTGCGCGATGCTTTTCGGCACAAGGGCGTCGATGGGCCGCAGACAATCGTGCGCCGCAATGGCGACCTGCCGCCGGTGCCGGGCGGTATCCACGACGCCGAGGGCAGACTGATCGCGCCCGATCCGGCGACACTGCCGCCGGACGAACTCGACCATCACCAGCTTTGGCTGCATCCGGCGCTGCTGTTCGCGCAGACCTGCTGGGGGCCGATGGAACTCGGCCTGAGCAAGCATGTGCAGGTGGTCGGCCAGCCGAGCTACGACGCTTACGAGGGCGGCGAAGGCGAACTCTATTCGAGCGCGCTGGTGATGCGGACGGGCGAGGGACCGGAGGTTCGCTCGCCCGCGGATGGCAAAGCCTTGCTGCCGCTCGATCTGATGCGTGGCAAGTGTTTTACCTACAACAGCCTCGATTCGATGTCGGGCATCATCGCGCTGACGCGCGATCTGCAGGCCGCCGGCGAAAGCCTGGATATCTTTTCCTCGCGCAGCGAAAGCGGTGGCCATCGCGGCTCGATCGTCGCGGTCGCCGAGGGCAAGGCGGATATAGCTGCCATCGACTGTGAGAGCTGGGCGCTGGCGCAGCGTTTCGAACCTGCGGCAAACGCCGTGAAGGTCGTCGGCTGGACGGCAAGGCGCAAAGGCCTGCCCTACATCACCGCCAGGACGACGCCGGAAAAGACGCTCAAGGCTCTGCGCGAGGCGCTTGCCGGATCAGCCGAGCAGCCTCGCATCCAACGGGTAGGTTGAAAGCTGCTCGTTACCGGTCTCGGTGATCAGGATCTGTTCCTCGATCTTGACGCCCTCATGGCCGCCGAGACGGCCGATATAGCTTTCCACGCACAGCACCATTCCCGGCTCCAGCACGCCATCGGGCGTGTCCGGCGTCCAGTCGCTGGCATGTGGCAGGGTTGGATACTCGTCGGCGAGGCCGACGCCGTGATAGAGCACGCCGTAGCGCGCCGGGAAGCAATCTCCCGGCGGCACCACGGAGCGTTCGACCAGGTCGCGAAAGGACATGCCGGGCTGCATCAATTGCGTGTTGTGGGCGATCTGGTCGGCGGCGATGTGGAAGAGGTCCCGTTGCTCGTTCGATGGTCTCGCATCGCCGCAAAGCCAGGTGCGGGAGAGATCGGCGCAGAAGCCGTAGGGACCGATCAGGTCGGTATCGAAGGCGACGAGGTCGCCTTCCTCGATCACACGCGATGAGCATTCCTGGAACCACGGATTGGTGCGCGGCCCCGAGGCAAGCAGCCGGGTTTCGATCCATTCGCCGCCGCGCGCAATGTTGCCGCGGTGGAGTTCGGCCCACAATTCGTTTTCGGAAATGCCCGGCGTCAGCGCCTTCTCCATTTCACCCATCGCCGCTTCGCAAGCGACGATTGCGCGGCGCATGGCGAGGATCTCGTCCGGCGATTTGATCAGCCGCGCATTTTCCATCACCGCTTCGCCATTGCCGATCGAAATGCCGAGCCGGGCGAGTTCCTCGACGCCTTCCGGGTTGATGTGGTCGACCGCAATGCGGCTGTTGCCGCCGCCATGCTCCTTGACCAGATCGGCGATGCCGGCCGCCCAGCGGCGGACTTTGTGCTCGGTCAGCTCGCCGCCATAGAGATACATCCACGACACTGCCGGCCGCACCTCGTCGACGACGCCGGAATGATCGGACAGATGCTCGCAGGAGAAATAGTCGAACAGCACCACGGGTCCCTCAGTGGCGACGAAGCAGTGGCGGGTCGGATTGTGCCCGACCCACAGCTGCATGTTGGTCGAATCGGTGGCGTAGCGGATGTTGACGGGGTCGTAGAGCAGCGCGCCGGCGTAGTTTCGGCGCCTCAGTTCGGCGCGGAGGCGCTCGAGCCGGTATTTGCGCATCGCGGCAAGATCGGGCGCGGCGATGCCTGCCGCTTGCCATTCGGCTTCAGCCAGCGCGCCATAGCCCAGCACATGCTGGTTCAGCGACGCCGCCTTCTGGCGCGATGTTTCGCGCAAGGCTTCGACGGAGCCGGGCTCGAACGGCATGATCTTGCGATGACGACCGAACCCTTGTTTCTCCACCCGACGCCTCCCTGCCGACTTACTGTGGCGCTGCGCCCGCGGCCGCTTTCTTCAGCCGCGTGACCGTCAGCGTGCGGGTGGGCGGCTCGCTGTCGAACAGCATCGGAACGACCAACTGCTGCGGCGAGCCGTCAGCGACATAGCCGGCCTCGCTCAAGGCCCGCAGGATGCCCTCGGGAGGTTCCTTGTCATTGGCCATCACGAGCACCGCCGGCTCGATCAGCAAATGGCCGAAGTCCGGCATCTCGTCGTCGAGCACGACCAGATCGGGATCGACAAGACGCAGATTTCCCACCCAGTGCCAGCTCGATATCGCCGTGCGAACCGGACCGTTTGCCGTCAGCTGGCCATAGAGCGACTGGTAGTCGACACGCACGATGCTGCCGCGGCTGTCGCCGCCATTGAGGTGCGTGTACCAGGTCACCGGCAGCACGAGGATGGCAAGCGTTGCGCCGACAAAGACGACGACGTCCTGCACCTTCATTCCCTTGTCGCCTCTGGCATCCATCCGCAAGGCCAGCGCGACCGGCAGCAACACAAGAATGGGAAGCATCCAGCGATCGCGAAATTGCGTCGTCCCGCTCGCCAGGACGAGCACGATGGTCATCGCCAGGGCAAAAGCGATGGTGCGCCACACCAGTTTCTCGGTCCATGGCGCCGGTTGCAGAGCCGGCGCCGGCTTTTTCCATGCGATGAGCAAAGCCGCGACGAATATGCCGGCCGGCAACACGGCGAAATACAGGATAGCCTTGCCCAGTCCGCGCATTCCGTAGAATGCGGTTTGTATGGCGCTTTCTCCTCTGCCCATGCCGAAGCCGCCGCTGTGCGACAGCAACTGGTCGGTGTAGGTCAGGTTCCAGTAGAGCGTCGGCAGGCAAAGCAGCACCGCCACGACAAGGCTGATCGAAAACCGGCGGTTGAGGATGACGCCGCGCGTTTCGCGCAGCGACAGGGTGGACAGGATCAGCGCGGCGAGAAAGATGGCGTTGTTGTATTTCGACAGGATGGCGGCGGCCATCGCCACGCCAAACAGCACATAGGTGGCCAGCGAACGCCGCTGCACCAGTTCGACGAGCGCAAGAAACAGCACCACTGAAAAACAGAAAGCGGCGATCGAGTGGGTGAGGGCGTGCTGCATCTCCCACACCATCTGCGGAAACAACAGCAGGCCGAACAATGCGGCGGCGCCAGCGCGGCTGGAATAGCCCAGGCGGCGGACAGCGATGAAAACCGACGCCAGCGCCGCTCCGATCAGCAGGTACTTCACGATCTTGAGCGCGAGGATGTTCGTTCCGATCACGGCGGCGACGAGGCGGGCAAGCCAGGTGTAGAGCGGCGGCTGCGAGCCGCCATAGCCAGCCCAGAGGTAGTGCATGTACATCAGCTGTTCGGAATCGTCGACGCCGACACCGGTTCCTACGACATGGGACAGCAGCGCCATCACCACGATCTGGACGACGCAATAGACCGCGACGCAGACCAGTGCGGCGTTGAAGGGACCGACCTTGCCTTCGCCGAGCCAGTCCGTCCATTTCTCTAGATACTGCAAGGGGATCGTCTTCTCATCGAGGGAAAATGCCTGCGGCCAACTGCCGAAGGCCCCTTACACGATCTCACGCTCCCTGTCGCCTTTTCAGGTCCGCATCTTCTCGCCGCTGGGGTCGAAGGGCGCCTCGACATTGATGCGCGCCGGACGCCGGTGGCCGAGGATCTCGATCTCGAACAGTCCGGCACTTTCGTCCTCGGCGAGTGCCGCCGGCACATAGCCCTGCGCCATCGACTTCTGCACATAGTGCGCATAACCGCCCGAGGTGACCCAGCCGACCACGCGCCAGTCGCCGTCGACGATGCCGCGCACGGCGGAAGCGCCTTCGGCAGCCTTCGAGCCACGCACTTCCTTGCCCGCCATGTCGAAGCGCGGCGCGCCATAACCATGCGGCTTTTCCACCGTGCCATAGTCCTTGCCGACCTTGGCCCAGATCGGCTCGTCGCCCATGACATCGGCGTCGGCCGCATCGACGATGAAGGAAACACGGCGCAGTTTCGGCCCTTCCGCCTGTTCCTTGGCGGCGGCTTCGCGGCCGATGAAGTCGTTCTTCTCCAGCTTGATGAAGCGGTCCATCGCGCCTTCGAACGGGCCGTAGATCGGGCGCAGCTCGCGGTACCAGGTCGGGAAGTTCTTCTCCAGGCGCATGGAGAGCAAAGCGCGCATGCCGAAATCGACGAGGCCGAACTCCTCGCCGGCGTCCTTGATCGCCTTGTAGACCAGGCGCTCATAGGCCGGCGCCATCCAGATTTCATAGCCGAGATCACCGGTATAGGTGATGCGGTTGACCATGCAGGGCGCGCCCCCGACCGCCATTTCGCGGAAATCCATGAAGCGAAACGCCTTGGTCGAGATGTCGACATCGACCAGCTTCTGCAAGAGATCGCGCGATTTCGGCCCGGCGATCGACAGGCCGACGAGCGTCTGATCGAAGCGGTGGATGCGCACCGAACCATCCTTCGGCAGGTGCTTTTCGAACCAGCGCATGTGGTACTTCTGCGCGGCGGACGAACCCCAGATCATAAATCTGTCTTCGCCTGCCTTGGCGATGGTGAAGTCGCCGATCAGCTTGCCGAACTCGTTGATCATCGGCGTCAGCACGATGCGGCCGATCTTCGGCATGCGGTTGGTCATCAGCCGGTTGAGGAAATCCTCAGCCGCAGGTCCCGACACTTCGTATTTGGCGAAGTTGGCGATTTCGGTGACGCCGACGCGTTCGCGCGTGGCGCGCACTTCCTCGCCGATAGGACCGAAATCGTTTGAGCGGTGGAAGGAGACGACGTCCTTCGGCTCCTTGCCCTTCGGCGCGAACCACAGCGGGGTCTCCAGGCCCCAGCTATCGCCCATTACGGCGTTGTTGGCGAGCATCGTGTCATAGAGCGGGGTGGTTTGTGCAGGGCGCGCAGCCGGCAGCTCTTCATTGGGGAAGCGGATGGAGAAGCGGCGCGAATAGTTTTCGCGCACCTTTGCGTTGGTGTAGCGCAGGCCGGCCCACTCGCCGAAGCGGGCGACATCCATGCCCCAGACGTCGAAGCCGGGATCGCCATGCACCATCCAGTTGGACAGCGCGAGGCCGACGCCGCCGCCCTGGCTGAAGCCGGCCATGACGGCGCAGGCGCACCAGAAATTGGTCAGGCCCTGCACCGGCCCGACCAGCGGATTTCCGTCGAGCGCGAAGGTGAAGGGGCCGTTGATGATCTGCTTGATGCCGGCTTTCTCGATGCCGGGGAAATGCTTGAAGCCGATCTCCAGCGACGGCGCGATGCGGTCGAGGTCGGGCGGCAGCAGTTCATGGCCGAAATCCCACGGCGTATTGACCGGCGACCAGGGTTTGCAGGCTTTTTCATAGGTGCCGAGCAGGATGCCGTTGCGCTCT
>NZ_JAMYQZ010000064.1:0-36957 GCF_040321145.1 Mesorhizobium sp. M0514 | reverse complement strand
GACATAGGGTGGCCTTTCGATTGCATAAAGTGTCGCGAGGCCCCTCGCCCTCCCGGCGCGCGGCGCCGGACCCCGATCCATCCCCAGCGGATCGGGACGGAACGTTATCTGCCTGCTGCATGACGACCCTCATCGTCACCGGCTTTCCCGCTCGAAAATCCGCCGGCTGAGGTCGGCTGACGCGGCCCAGCCGGCCTCGGTCAGGTAGCGGACAGGTTCGCGGCCGCACAATTCCCACAAAACGGTGCGCCGTTGCGGCCATCTGAGCGACGACAGCCACGGCGCGATGACCATGTGGAACAGGTCTTCATTGCCGATGCGTGACAGGATCCTGGTGGCCCGATCCGACAGCAGCGTGCCGGCGCCACCAAGCAGCACATCGGCGGCGCGCAGGCCCAGCAGCAGGGTGTCAGCCAGCCCCTGCTCGACCGCGTAGTCGAGCACAGTCTGCTGCTCGGCCTCGCTCAGCCGACTGGCAGCGGCCCGGACATCGCAGACATAGCCCGCGCATGGCTCGCGGTTGAACAGCGCCTTTGCGACACTGATGCAGGACAGAAGCAAAGTGTCGGAGGCCGAGATGAACGGCACGCTGGAGCCGGCGATCGCAAGCGCGCGCTTGCGGCGCAGGAACCCTTCCGTATCGCGCGGGCTGGGCGATCCCGGCTGCTGGAGCCGGTAATGGAGATCGACGGTGGACAATTTCCGACCTTGGCTGCGAACCATGTGCTGCTCGCCCAGAAAGCGCACCCACCAGACGGAGCGGGACTTGCCGGCGACCTCGTAGCCGATCGAGCGCAGCGCATCGCGAGCCCTAAAGAAGCCGGCCGGCGACACCAATATGTCAACATCTCCGGACGGCTTCATGAAATGGTCGCCATAGAGCAGTTGCTGCTGGAGGGGCCCCTTCAGGAACACGAAATCGATGCCGCTGCCGCGCAGCGCCTTGTCGATGGCCATCGAATCCATGATGCCGGACGAGTTCATCGCAATCGTGCGCCGGCGATAAGTGTCGAGCCACTCGAGCAATCCCGGCGGCGTCTCGCCCGCCGGTGGGCGCGACAGCGCCTTCAGCATGAAGGTGGCGACCTTGTTCAGCCTGGCGATGTCGCAAACATCGGCAACGGAGATGGCCGGTGCAGGCGCGGCGCTGGGGCTCGCCCCGGAGGCGAAGAACAGCCGCAGGCACGCCTGCACATAGGCCACTTCGTCGGCGCAGCCAGCGGCGCGCAACCTTTCGAAGGTCCCTTCCTGCAAGGCCATCTGCTGCAGCATCTCCGCAAAAAATTCGCCAGGCGCGTTATATTGCAAGTGCGAAGCAAAGCATCGCCAAATTCATGCGCCGCGTCCAGTTTTTCCTTTGGCGCCAATTTCCTGCAACCTGAACGTTTCGCAACACAGTCCTAGATGCAAGGCGCCGCCTGATCGGGGCTTGTGACGGGTACGTCAGCAACAATTTTGTGGGAATGCGCCAGCGCCCAAGTGAGGAGCATTCGAAGGAAAATTTAACGTAATTAAATCAGATACTTAGTTGACGGCCTCGGACACTCTGCTGAATTCTCCTGGGATGTGAAAATGCAAAGCGCTTTGATCACCATTGAAGGGAGTCGCAACCGAGAATTGATTAACGGCTGGTAAATCAGGCTTGACTCATAAATGCTGCCATGCAGCTATTGCGGTGCAGCAATAGCTCGCTGCCGGCAATCGACAGGCCGCTTCCAGTCCACAAGTGGAGAGTAAATTGGAACAGAATGTTGAAAAGCATGAGTACGAAACCCCTAGCCTGACGGTCCACGGCTCGATCGAGACCATCACGCAAGGCGGTAGCGGTACTACGGCACTCGACGCCTCGTTTCCGGCACATACGCCGGTCGGCGAACTCACCTTCTCCTGAGTATTCTCTCGTTGGGGTGACAAAGTCCGGACTCTGCAAACAGAGCGCACTAAGGAGAGTCGGGGGTCAAACCCCGGCTCTCGCGTCTTTGTCCGGAATTGCCGAAGCGTTGGTTGTGAGCGAGGTTTAGGAATGGACTGGAACCCCACGGACCATGATCGGATGAGCGCGAGCAAGGATGCCGTGGCCTGCGAATTCGGCAACGGCCTGGCGCTGCTCGATATGAGGTCCAACATCTATTACAGCCTGAACAGCGTCGGCGCCTATATCTGGGAGCTGATCCAGGAGCCGCGGCCGATTTCCGAAATCCGCAGCGCCGTGCTGGATCGCTACAATGTCGATCCGGAACGCTGCAAGGCCGATGTCGATGGATTGTTGAAGGGCTTGGCGGACGCCGGGCTTGCGAGGCTCCATGATGAGGAACTTGTCTAGAGCTTTCTCACTTAGCGGGCCGGAGATGCTCTTTCTCGCCCACTGCCTTGCGGTGGTCGTGGCGGTGCGGCTGGGGCTGACGCTGCTTTCCTACAACAAAGTGCGCCGCATGGTGACCCGGCTCGACGCGCGCGAACCAGCCGACATCGGCGATCTCAGGCGTGTCGCCTGGGGCGTGGCTGCGGCTGCCCGCCTGGTGCCTGGCGCAAGCTGTCTGACCCAAGCGCTTTCCGGCCAATATTTGCTTGCCCGCCAGGGCAACGCCTCAAAAATCCGCATCGGCATCGAGCGCGATACCGGCACCGAGTTGAAGGCGCATGCCTGGCTGGTCAGCGGCGACCATATCGTGCTCGGCGGCTCGCTTGGCGGGTTTAACCATCTCGTCGACCACGGCCAGTGAGCGATGAGCGGCGTCGCCGGAATTCTGCTGAGGCAGGAAGGCAGGCAGGCCGCCGCGGCCGACATCCAGCGCATGCTTGCCCGCATGCAGCATCGCGCGCCTGACGGCAGTTCGTGGTGGATCGACGAGGGCGTCGTTCTTGGCCACGCCTGGCTCAACACCACCGATGAAGCCGGCCCCGGCCCGCTGACCATGGCCGGCGGCAAGCTCGCAATCACCGCGGATTGCCGGCTGGACAACCGCGACGAACTCTTGGCCAGGCTCGGCATCCGGGACAATTCGGTTGCCGACGCCGTGCTTGTGATGCGCGCCTATCTGCGCTGGGGCGAAGCCTGCCCCGAGCATCTGCAAGGCGACTTCGCCTTTGCCATCTGGGATGGCGAGCGCCGGCAGCTGTTTTGCGTGCGCGACCATTTCGGCGTCAAACCGTTCTACTATCATTCGAGCGACCGGCGCTTCGTCTTTGCCTCGGAGATCGGGCCGATCCTCGATGCCGGCGGCGTCGACATGCGCATCAGCGAACACCAGATTTCGGGATTCCTGGCCGGGCTGCCCGACGATCCGCAGTCGACAGCCTATGCCGATATCTTCCGCCTGCCGGCGCGCCACAGTCTGACAGTGACCGGCAACCAGGTGGTGCTGCGCCGCTACTGGCAGATCGAACCGTCGCCAAGACCGATGCGGGCGGACACGGCCGAGGAATTCCGCCATCTGTTCTCGCAATCGGTCCGCAACCGCATGCGCGGCACGCCTGCGGTCGGGGCGATGCTGAGCGGAGGCCTCGATTCCTCCTCGATCGCCTGCGTGGCGGGCCTGCAGAATGCCGCCCAGCAAAGACCGAGGCTGCCGACCTTCTCGCTGGTGTTCGAAAAGGGCTCGCCGATGGACGAGCGGCCTTTCATCGAGGCGGTGCTTGGACAGGAGCAGGTCGACGGCACTTTGATTTCCGTCGGCAACTACGCGCCCTTCGCGGAATTCGAACGCATTCTGGAGGAGCAGGAAGAAACGTTCCTGGCCCCCGGCCTGTCGCTGACCCGCGACATCTACAGGACGGCCGGCGCCAAGGGCATGAAGGTGCTGCTGGACGGCCATGGTGGCGACGAGGTGGTTTCGCAAGGCCACGGCCATCTGCACGAACTCGCCGATGCCGGCAAATGGATGGAGCTGTGGCGTGAGCTGCGCAGCGCTTCCAACACTTATGGCGACGGCATGCTCGGCCTTTACTACAAGTTCCTGACCCTCTACGGGCCTGCCTGGCGCGTCGCGAGAATCAAGCGGTTCGCGAACCGCGTGCTTGGCAAATTGCGGCGCCATCCCACTGGGCGGCCGGCGACGAGCTGGCGCGGCCTGATCAATCCGGACCTGGCGATGCGCACCGACCTCGTCGAACGGTTCCGCAGGGCCGGCTATATGCCGCCCGCGGTCAGCGCCAGCGAGACCTTGACCCATCGCTGGCTGCTGTCGAACGGCATGGTGCCGCACGCCTTCGAGGTACTCGACAAGGCGGCGGCGAATTTCGGCGTCGAGCCGCGCTACCCCTTCTGGGACAAGCCTCTGGTCGAGTTCTGCCTGACACTGCCCGGCGCGGAAAAGCTGAACCAGGGCTTTGGCCGCTCGGTGTTGCGCCGCGCCATGGAAGGAATTTTGCCGCCGGCAGTGCAGTGGCGGCGCGACAAGATCGATTTCACCTCGAACCTGGTCAAAGGCATGCTCGGCAATCACCGCGATCTCCTGGACAAGGTGCTGGTGAAAGATGCGGCGCGGATCGCCCCTTACGTCAACCTGCCTGAGGTGACCGCCGCCTATGGCCGCATTTCCAGCCAACCCGAGGCCGCCACCTTGCCCGATGTCCAGTATGTATGGCGTTCGATTTCGCTATCGTTGTGGCTGCGGCAGGTGCAACAGCGCGGGAGCCCCTGATGATGCCGGCCAACATGCCCCTTGCCGCTGATGAGCGCCATGCAATTGCTGCTCGCGCACAGCACTTCTACAAAGCCTATGGGCTGACGATCGCTTCGCAGATCGAACTGCCTGAGCTAGAGCCGAGCGCGCCGGCGGCGGTCGATGTGCTGATCACGGTCGGCCTGATCGACCTGCCAAAACCCTCGCCCGAGACCGGAACTGCTTTCCGTTTCGAGCCGCGGCAGCAATATCTGGCTTGGCGGACGGTCGGCGCCTTCCTGATCACCGATGCCTGCCGCATCGAGGTGGAGCCGGCGCCTAATGTCGACGACGCGCTGCTGGCGTTTCCGCTGCTCGGTCCGGTCATGGCACTGCTCCTGCACCAGCGCGGCCTGCTCATCCTGCACGCCAGCGCCATTGCCGTCGGCGGCAAGAGCGCTGTTTTCATGGGCGACAAGGGCGCCGGGAAATCGACGACCGCGAGCGCGATGATCCGCGCCGGCCATCGCTTGCTGACCGACGATGTCGTGGCGCTCGATCTCACGGACCGGCCGATGATCGTTCCGGGTTTTCCGCAGCTGAAACTCGCCGCCGATGCGGCCGCCGCGTTTCCCATCCGCCAGGCAGAAATACGCCCGCAGGTGCATGCGGCGATCGACAAGATGCAGCATCGCCTGCACGCCGGATTTGCGGCAGACGCGGTGCCGGCGACCCGGATCTATATCCTCGAGCGCAGCGACAAAGCAGCGATCACGCCGCTGCCAGGCATCGGCGCCCTGCCGGCAATCATCAAATTTTCCTATGTGACGCGTTTCGGCCGTCCAGCCCTGGTCGGCGATTTTGCCACGACACATCTTCGCCAATGCGCCGCCCTGGCCAGCCAGATCGGCGTCTGTCGCCTCGAAGTGCCCACCGGGCTCGACCGTATCGGCGAAGCTGTCGCCCTGATCGAAAACGATCTGGCGGCCGACAAAGGGCCGCGGTGACTGACATGTCCGCATCGCAGATCCTGCGCTTTTCGTTTTACCGCGATGTCGCCGGCTTCGGCGCCGCCATGGCCCGGATCGGCGGGCGCAGGACCTTCACGGCATTGCTGTTCCTGATCCTGGGAAGCCTGACCGAAGGCATCTCGATCCTGCTTCTGGTGCCGCTGCTGCATCTGGTCGGGCGACCCGAGCAGAATTTCGCGGTCAGGTTGCCTGACCGCGACTGGGTGCGCTGGCTGGCTCCGGACGGAACGCTGCAATTGACCACGGTGCTTTGCCTGCTGGTCGGGCTTGTCGCGCTGCAGGCAGCGTTCAACCGCTATAAATCCGTCTACATGGCGCGGCTGCTGCTCGACTTCATCAATCGCCTGCGCATGAACCTGTTCGAGAGCATCGGCAAGGCGCGGTGGGGGATATTCGCGCGCATGCGCAGCTCCGATCTCGACCATGCGCTGACCGGCGATATCGACCGCGTGCAGTCGGCGGCGTTCTCGCTGCTGATGCTGGTGCAGATCGCCGTGCTTCTGGCGGGTTATCTCGTTGTCTCGCTGTTCATTTCGACAGTGATGACGGCGTTTGCCATTGTCGTCGGCATCGTCACCTTCCTGGCACTGCAGCCGTTTCGGGCACGAGCCAGCGCCTTCGGCCGGGTTTTGACCAGCAATCGCCAGGAGCAGTACCGAACGGTCTCGGAGTTCCTCGGCGGCATCAAGGTGGCCAAGAGCCTGAATGTCGAGGCGACCTATTACGCGCAGCTTCGCGCGACGCTGGAGAAGATGAAGGCCGACAACATCAACTATGTGCGCAACAGCACCATCGGCACCGCTCTGTTCCAGGTCGCCAGCGTCATTGGTCTGAGCCTGTTCATCTATGTCGCTTTGGTGCGCTTCAACCTCTCGCTGGCCGAGATCGTTGTCCTGCTTCTGGTGTTCATGCGCATTGCGCCGCGCTTCATGGACATGCAGATGCAGGCGCAGCAGGTGCTGATCAACCTGCCGGCCTATGCCTCGATGCGCGACATGCAGGCGCGTTTCGATGCCGAACGCGAGCCGGCAAACCTCGAATCGGATGCCAAGCTGTCGCTCGATGTCGGGCTCAACATCCGCAATGTCTCCTTTGCCTATGAGGCCGGCGGCAAGCCGGTGGTGAGCGATGTCACCTTTGGCCTTCCCGCCGGCAAGGTAACGGCGCTGATCGGTCCGTCAGGCTCGGGCAAGAGCACGCTTGCCGACATGCTGCTTGGCCTGCTCGAACCGAGCGAGGGCAAGATCCTGGCCGATGGCGTCGAGATCGGCGCCGCCAACCGCCGGCGCTGGCGCGACCAGGTGGCGTATGTGCCGCAAGACGTGTTCCTGCTGCACGATACGATCGCCGCCAATCTGCGCCTTGCCGCGCCGCAAGCCAGTGACGCGGAGCTGTGGACTGCACTGCGCGCTGCGCATGGCGCCGACTTCGTCGAGCGGCTGGAGTTGCGGCTCGACACGGTGGTCGGCGACCGCGGCGTCCGGCTCTCGGGCGGCGAACGCCAGCGCATCGCGCTGGCGCGCGCGCTGCTGCGCAAACCTTCGCTGCTCATTCTCGACGAGGCGACCAGCGCGCTCGACTGGCAGAACCAGTCCCTGATCGCCAAATCGATCGACGGCTTGCGCGGATCGATGACGATCCTGACCATTGCGCACAGGCCATCGATGATCGCCTTCGCCGACTGGGTGGTTGCAGTCGAAAACGGACGAATCGTCGAAGTCGGGCAATATCAGAGGTTGAAAGCGAAGGCCGGCAGCCGCCTGTCGAAAATGCTTTCAGGCGAGCAATCGGAACCCGAGCCGGCCGAAGCAGGCTGAGTCCGGCTGCAAGATGATCCGAGGCCGACCTTGCGGCTTCAGACTGCTCAATGCACGCTGCGCCTCGCCGAGAGCTTCTCGCCTTCAACCGCCTTGTCGGCGCCGAGGCTTCTTTCGGCGTCGCGAGCCCTGTCGGCCGATGTCGGCGCGCTCCTGGCGATCATCACATACACCAGCAGGAAATAACCGATTTGGATGAGGACAGCGCAGCCGATGACGCGAAGCACCGTTGTGGTGACCGTCGCGCCCTCGACATAGGACCACGCGACCACGATCGCGAGGGCGAAAACCATTCCAATGACGAATTTTGGTAATGACATGTTCGGCGGCCCGTCAACCGGCCCGAGCATGCAAAAGCGATGACTTACCCACCCGAGTATCTCCCCATTCGCCATGCGAGCTTATTTAGCTGCTCTTTTTCGGCCGGTTGCTTCCGGCCTTCCCAACCCATCCAGACTCTATCAGGAATAATTTGCGACTCTATTAAGGCGCGAAACTGACGGCAAGGGCAACCAGCAATAATTTTCGGCTTGGCGGCGGCTTGGACTCCGCCATGCTGCGATGCACACGCAGGGGTGGTGGCCTAACTCGTCATGCGCTTTATACTACAGTAGAATCCACAATGTTGATTAGTATTTTACTTGATTAATTTAGCAAAGCCAGTGATTCGAAAATCAGTTAAAGCCGTTCCCTCTGCGGCAAAGGACGATTTGCCCAAAACCCGCCGAAAAAAGGCATTACATTTCCTACGGTTGCTAAATATTCGTCACAAACCCGCCATAAAGGGCAAAATTTGGGCAAGGAGGGTTTATTATTTAGTCAATTCCTGACGTGACTATTTCAGCCATATGGGAAATTGTGTGTTGCGCTGCAGCATTTTTTTGGTATCGTGGCATAAACCATCCGTTCAACGTATGGAGCTTTTGCATGAGGGACGTTGCCAAGTCGGCCAATGCGGCATTTTCGCATGTCGGCGTAGATTTTCCGCCGCCTATCGGCGGGCTGCTGAAGCGCAGTTTCGATATTTTCGGTTCACTTGTCGGCCTGGTGGCGCTTAGCCCGCTGTTCCTGATGGTGGCCCTTCTGGTCAAGCTTTCCGACGGCGGCTCGATCTTCTACGGCCACAAGCGCATCGGACGCGGTGGGCGGATTTTCCCCTGCCTCAAGTTCCGCACCATGGTCGAAGACGGCGAACGTGTGCTGGCCGCCTATCTCGCGGCCAATCCGGAAGCCAACGCCGAATGGATCGCGACCCGCAAGCTGAAGAACGATCCGCGCGTCACCCGCGTCGGCGCCGTTCTGCGCAAGCTCAGCCTCGACGAGCTGCCGCAGATCATCAACATCCTGCAGGGCGACATGAGCCTTGTCGGGCCTCGCCCGGTGGTGCGCGACGAGCTTGAGATCTACGGCAGCGCCGCGGTCTATTATTTGAAGTCGCGGCCGGGCCTGACCGGGCTCTGGCAGGTCAGCGGACGCAACGATGTCTCCTATGACAGTCGCGTCGCGTTCGACCGTCACTATGTCGAGAACTGGTCGCTGTTCGAAGACGTTCGCATCATCCTCAAGACCGTGCCTGCGGTGTGGATGTCGCGCGGTTCCTACTGACCGACCGCAACTGGTCAGCAATCGGGCCGGCACGGCCCGAAGCCAATCCGGTCCAAAGCTATTCGGCGATGGGCCGGTCTCGCATTGCAGCCATAGTGTTCTGCCAGGTTCCGAAGGAGGCACTCGGCAGAAGGCCTATCGGGCGGATGGGGCCAAAACGGATCGGAAACGTCAGTTGAAAACAGACATATCAGCGTATTTTCGCCTTGCCGGCCCGATGCGGCCGGCACGGCTCGTCGCCACGTGCCTCGCTCTGTCGCTCGCGGTTCCGGCCATGGCCGACGAGTACCGGCTCGGCTCGCAGGACAAGCTCAACATCCGCGTCGCCGAGTGGCAGACGGTGGAAGGCACGTTCCGTGACTGGTCGGCGGTAAACGGCGAATATTCGGTCGGTCCAGCCGGCAATTTGTCGGTGCCGTTCGTCGGCGAACTGCCGGCCGCCGGCAAGACCACGTCGGATGTTGCGGCCGCGATCAGCGTCGCCCTGCAGCGCAAGCTTGCCTTGTCGGACAAGCCGGAAGCCTCGGTGGAAATGGTGCAGTTCCGGCCGTTCTACATCTCGGGCGAGATCCAGACGCCTGGCCAGTTTCCCTATGTGCCGGAGCTGACCGTGCTCAAGGCGATCAGCATCGCCGGCGGCATCCGGCGCAACGCCGATTTCGGCACCCAGCTCGGCAAGGATCTGATCACCGCCAAGGGCAATTTCGACATTTATGACGACCAGCGCGTGCGGTTGATCGTCAAGCGTGCCCGCATCGATGCCGATCTCGCCGGCAAGGAGAGTTTCGAGGCGCCTAAGGAAGTCGAGGGCGACCCGCGCCTGGCGACAATCGTCGCCGACGAAATGCAGATCCTGATCTCCGACCAGAAAGCGTTGAAGCTGAAGCTGCAGGCGCTTGACGATCTGAAAGGGGTCCTGCAGTCCGAAATCGAGGCGCTGCAGAAAAAGATCGTCAACCAGCAAAAGCAGGTCGACCTGGCGCAGCAGCAGGCGGACAGTATCGGTCCGCTGGCGCAAAAGGGCCTGGTCGCCAACGCACGCCTGCTTTCCTCGCAACAGTCGGTCACCGATCTGCAGGGCAAGATCCTGGACTATGAGACGGCGATCCTCACCGCCAAGCAGTCGGTCAGCAAGGCGACGCAGGATGCCATCGATGCCCAGAACACGTTGAACTCGAGACTTGCCGCCGACCGGCAGCAGGTCGAAGCAGACCTCAACGAAGCCGCACTCAGGGTCAACATGCAACAGGGCCTGATGGCCCAGGCATCGGACCCGGCCACGACCGCCGCCATAACAAACAACAATGAAGAGCCGGCGCTCATCTATTCGCTGGTGCGCGTGACCGACGGCAAGACCAGCGAGATCGACGCCAAGGAAGATACGCCGGTGCTGCCGGGCGACGTCATCAAGGTGAAGCTGGCGCCGACGGCCAGTCAGTAGGCTGTGGGACTACGTCGCGATCCAGCGCTTTCTATCCATCCAGAGCAAAGAATTCCAATCTCCGTCAGGCCCGCCTGGCGGAGATTTTGCTATGTGCGATTTTAGGCCGCGAACCGATACGGCGCGCTGCTTTGAAGGAATTCACGCGGATGTCGCTGCTCCAAAGCCGCTATGCAGTTTTGGGTGACACGCATGGGCTTGCTTGATCGGCGGCCGGACGGCCGGCATGCCCGGGCCAGGCTGGTTCGCCCCTTGCCGCCTCCGCCGGCTCGAAGGCCGGCGACCAGCGCGTGCGGGTGACCGGCAGCCGCGCCAGCTTGAAGTAGCTGAAATACATCAGGAACGAGCCCATGATGTAAGGGTTGAGGATCTCGACCTCGACGAAGGAGCGGATGAGCAGCAGCACCATCACGCCGAAGAGCACCACCGATTCGGCCTGCCATGCCTTGAAGATCACCGTCGAAACGTGACCATAAAGCGTGCGCAGCAAGATCAGCGACACCATTATCGCGCCGGTGAAGCCGAGCTCGACAAGCGCCTCGACATAGGTGTTGTGGAAATGGAAGCCGGTGCGAGTGGTGATGTAGAATTCGTTCCACAGCCGCTCGGCTTCGGCAAAGCCCTGCACCCAATAGGCGGCATAACCGACGCCGAGGATCGGCGAGCGCTGCGCAGCGTTCCAGCCCTGCTCCCAAAGATATGTCCGCCCGGTGAGTGTCGAATCCTTACCAAAGAGGCCAAGCACGAAGTCCATGAGCCCGAGATTGAGCGCAACAACGGCCACCACGACGACCAGACCAGCGCCGACCACGAAGATCACCCGGCGATAGCGCCGCGACAAAAGCTTGGTCATAGCAAGAAGCGCAATCAGCGCCAGGACCGCCGGTATCGAGGCCATCGAGGTGGCGGAATGCGAGACCACCAGCACAAAGGCCGACAACAGCACCACAGGCACCGTTAGTATGAAGCTCAGCCGACCACGCCGCAGGAAAGTAAGAAAAACGACGGAGAAATAGATGCCAAGCGAGCCGACGAAGCCGACCTGGTTCTTGGAGGCGAAGGCGCCGACGAAGTTGTAGGTGCCGTCAAGCACGTCCTCGGAATAAGCCCCGACCTTGAGCGAATAGAGCAGGACGAAGAATATCCCGATCAGGGCGCCGAGCGTCAGGGTGCGTACGCTGACGGTGCGCGCCGCGACATAGGCGCAGGCAATGTGGGAAAAGTACTGGACCGCGGTTCTGGCGGTGATGCCGGGCGCCTGCGACCAGAAGACGGAGAAGCAGACATAGGCCGCGAACAGCAACGGCAGCCAGGCGCTAGACAACTGCCGCAGGAAGCGCCGGTAGTCGACGAGGATAAGCGGAAGCCAGACGGCGTAGTAGGCCAGGATCAGCACCTGGCCGAAAATGACGGAATAGGAGAACGCCCAGACCGATACGGCCACTGCAAAGGCGCCATAGACCGAGTTCTTCTCGGGGTCGACCAGCAGGGCCTTTGGAATTTTCATCTCAGAGTCCCGGCGACGCGGCCCAAGGTCGGCAAGCCAGACCGGCCGCAAGCCAGCCGGCATGTCCGCAAACAGGGGCGTGCAATAAACGGCATCTCCATTGTGCAGTGCAATATAACCTATCGCACGCCATGCTCAATGGCAAATCCGGTCACCTTGTCTTACATCGGAGCCGTTCACCGTTTTGCGGGAACGACGAACTGCTCTAACCCTTTGTTTTGATGCAATTCCTGTTGGAACCCGTTCACACTTTTCGTGGAATTGCTCCAGCGAACAGGGAGAGGTCAGCCGGTAGCCCACCCAGCACGGCAGCTCTGATCAGGCGAGGAGAACACACTACCACAGCGCCCCGCCGGTGATCTGGATGTTTTCCATGGTGATGCCCTTGGCCAGATCCGAACACAGGAACACGGCTAGAGCCGCGATTTCCTGCGGCTGCAGCATGCGCTGCTGGGGATTGCCCTTGGCGATCTCGGCCATCGCTTCCTCGGCGGTTCTGCCCTTGCCCTCACGCTCGACGACCTGCGCCACGTTGCGGCGCATCAGTTCGGTCTCGACCCAGGTCGGGCTGATCATGACGCAGGTGACACCGTGCGCGGCGCCTTCCAGCGCCACGCAGCGGGTAAGGCCGAGCAGCCCGGCCTTCGAGGCGCAGTAGGCCGGGTTGTCCTTCCAGCCGACGGAAGCCGCCGTCGAGCCGATGTTGACGATACGGCCCCAGCCGCGCTCGATCATGCCGGGCAGCACAGCTCGGGTGACGCGGAACGCTCCGCTGAGATTGGTGTCGACGATCTTGTCCCACAGCGCGTCGGAATGGCCGCAGACCGGCTGTTCTGCGGTGGTGCCCGCGGCATTGACCAGTATGTCGGCCGGGCCGATGGCGGCCTGCGCGTCGGCTGCAAACCGGTTGGTCACCTCGCTGTCGCGGACATCGAGATGGGCGGCACAAACCCTGGTGCCGTGTGCCGACAGGGCCAACCGCACGCGCTCGAGTTCATCGGCGCCGGGATAGTAGGCGGCGTCGGATCTGTCGGCGCCGGCGGGCGCGATGTAGGAGCCGACGGCGACATTGGCGCCGGCTTGCGCCAGGGCCGTAGCAATGGCGAAACCCATGCCGGAAAACCCGCCGGTGACGATGGCGCTGCGGCCGGAAAGGTCTGTCATGGTGGGCAGTCTCCGATGCGACGTACGATGCGTTTATTCATAGTCCGTCGCCGGCTAGGAGCGCTACCTTGCCGGCAACGCGGCCGTAACATCGAGTTTCGCTAAAGCGGTTTGCCCAGCCACTCGCGGTAGAAGCCTTCGAGATCGGGTTCGAAATCATGCACGATCGGATAGCCGGGTGCTGCCGCCTCGACCTCGTGCATGGTGCCGCATTGCGGGCAGATGAATTCGCGGATTTCCATCCATTGCGGATCGGGGATATCGCTGTTGGGATAGATCTCGCGCAGCGCTGCCTCGGTGTTGCGCACGTTGATCGCGGCCTTGAGCTTCCAGTTCTTGCGGTAGTCGCCGAAGGAGTGGCCGCATTCGCAACGGGTGATGCGCTCGTCGCCGCTCTGGCAGATGAACAGGTGATCCGAGACCGGCAGCAGGATCGGGTCCTTCCAGGTGACACGGTCCTGATAGACGGCGAGCATCTTGAAGAAGCGGTCGTCGTCCTTGTAGGCGCTCATGATGCGCTTTGTCTGAGGCCAGGGGAGCTTGCCGGCTGAGAGATCGCCGAGGACTTCCTTGCTGTACGAGGTCATGGCTTTGCTCCCGGCATGAAGATCGATCTGGCGTCGACGGTCCAGAAATCGCTGAAATCCCTGGTGAAGCGCGACGACAGCTTGATCGCGCTGGCATACATTTTCTTCACCTCGGGCGCGAAGTCGGCCTTCTCGACACGGCCGTGTTCGGCAGCGATCCAGTCGGAAACCGGGATCGCCTTGGCCAGACGCTCTCTGCGCATGGCGGCACGACGTTCGACGGTGGCGTCGATATCGGCAACCGGATAACCCTCGGCGTCGTCCTTCAGCACGATGCCGAAAATCTGGATCGCCGCCTGGCGGGTGAGAAAACCGTTCTCGACATCCCAGGCGGTCTTGACCGGATCGCGCTCCAGCACGTCACCGTAACCGCCGCCACCATTGTAGGAATGGCTGAAGATGTCCCCCGACTTGTGCGGCGAGGTGATGTAGGGGCCTTCGACCACGGCATGGTCGCCGCCGATGTTCTTCTCGTAGTCGGAGACATGCGGATCGATACCTGGGGCATGCGCGAGCGGTTCGCCTTTTGCCGCCAGTTCATGGATGTTGGAATTGCGTACCGCGCGATGCTTCTGGCAGGTCGGCGCGGGATAGCCGCCACACATGCCGCCATTGTCGAATACCCGCGAGGAGTGTTCCGAGGTGTGCAGTCGCAGGTGCGAGGTCTTGTTGATCAGCCAGGTCGAGACGAAGGAACAGCCGCCGCGATATTTGCCGGCGCCCCCTGAATTGGGGACGATCGAGCGGCCGATATAGACCATCGGCATCGATTGTTCCCAGACCTCGATGTTGCCCATGTCGGATTCCGGATTCCAGCCGACATAGGCGGTGTCGAGGCCATCGGCGATGGCCAGCGCGCCGGAGCCGGCGGCGGCGCATTCGAAATGCGCCATGCCGAACGGCGTACCGTACTGGCTTTCGCCGCCCATCTCGATCATCGGGCTGTTGACCTGGCCAACGAAGGCCTCCTCGACGAAGCCGCGCGCGACGAAGCCGCGCGACAAAAGGCGCTGGAACACGCCATAGGCCGGCAGCAGCAGCGCCCAGGATGTGGCGGTCGCCACCATCTCATTGTCGGGGTTGGTCCAGGTGCCGTGCGGCAGCTTCAGCTCGGTCGCCATCCAGGCGCCGTCATTGACCAGGCCCTCGAAATTCATGTGCTGGGTCAAGGTGACGAACATGCCGCCATCCATGCCGGCCGGCGTGCAGTTCATCGAATGGTAGCCCCAGGGTTGCGTGCCCTCGAAGTCCATGGTGATCTTGCCGTCGGTGGTGATCTCCATCTCGATCGGGATGTTGTAGAGCCAGTCGGGATCGCCAAGCAGCTGGAAGCCGGGCTTGCCCGCCGTGACATGGCCGTAGAAGGTGTGGCCACGATAAATGCCGGGCACGGTGAGCTGGCGGGTGCGGGCGAGCTGGGCGCGACGGCCCTCCTCGATGAACTCCTTCGACACCTTCATCCAGTAGTCGAGGCCGATCTCGGAGATCAGCTGCTTGACGCTTTCGCGCATGTCGATGCAGGAGGCGACCTTGGCCTTCTCGTCGAGCACCCAGTAGATCGGCATGCGTAGATTGCGCTCGCAGCGGATGACGTAGTCGCGGCGGATCTCGTCATTCTCGCCGATCTTCTCGGCGCAGACGAACAGGCCTTCGGTGAAGCGCTCCTGCGCCAAGCAGACGTCGCCGCCGGGCGTGATGCCGCCGGCTTCGAGCTCGTGGCAGACCGCACCGGCCCAGCCGACCAGCGTGCCTTGATGGAAGATCGGCACCACGTCCATGACGTCGGGCACCTGCACGGTGCCGATGAAGGCATCGTTGTTGGCAAAGATGTCGCCTTCGCGGATCTTCGGGTTTTCCTCGTAATTGTTCTTGATCATCCATTTGATGAAGCGGCTCATCGTGTGGACGTGGACCATGATGCCGTTGGACAGCGCGATCGCATCGCCCTCGGGCGTATAGATCGCCACCACCATTTCGCCGACTTCGCGCACGCCGGGCGAGGCCGAGATGCGGCGGGCCATTTCGCGGGCCGAGACGCAATAGGCGCGCAGCTTGGTGTGCAGCGTCTCGAATTTCAGCGGGTCCTGGTTGCGTAGCGTGAGCTCGGTGATGCCGTCATAGCAGCCGGTCTCTTCCATCAGCCGTTCTGAATCGAGCAGCCGTTCGCGAAGGCGCAGGGCCGAGGCAGGTCTGTCCAACATGGCGGTGCCCTTTCAAGAATGGGTGTAATGCAGCAGCGTCCACTCATCCACGTGGACACGGTCCTGCGGATGAACAACGAGCGTGGTGGCGGGATGTTCGATGATGGCCGGACCGATCACCTCATGGCCGGGCTGCAGTAGGTCCATCTCGTAGAGATTGGCCTTGTGCCAGCGTCCCCCGATATAGGCCTCGCGCACGCCCTTGTGCGCTGCTGCCGGGGCCGACTTGCCGAGCGGGCGCTTCAAGAGCACCGGCTTGACCTTGTCGGCAGTGGCGATCAATCCGAGCTCGGTGATGGTGAAGCCGGCTTCGCCATAGCGCGAAACGCGATGGTTGACCTTGGCGTAGACCGCCTCGAACTCGTCGATGACCCTACGCATGTCGTCAGCCGAATTGACCTCGGCAAGCGGTGCCATGACCTCGACATCCTCGAGCTGGCCGGTGTAGCGCATCATCAGGAACGGCACGGTCTTGATCTTGTCTCTGATATGGCCGTCGCTGATCATCTCGTCGACCGCCGCCTTGGTGAGATCATTCCAGACGTCGGTGACCTTCTTGCCGAAAGCGAGCAGCTCGTCATCGCTTGCGCGGGCGCCGATGTCGTGCTGCGTCGAGACCGAATGCCGACGCATGAAATCGGCGGTGGTGCAGCCGAAGGCCGAGAAGGCGGCGGCAAACTGGAAGGTGATGATGTCCTTGAAGCCGATGCCCCTGGAGCAGCCGGCCAGATGCAGCGGACCCGAGCCGCCATAGGACAGCAGCGTGAATTCCGAGGGATGGATGCCCTGGCCGGAGATGACCCGGCGCAGCGCGTTGTTGGCATCGGCTTCCAGCATGTCGATCACGCCTTCGGCAGCCTCCTCGACACCGACGCCAAGGATGCTGGAGCATTTTTCCTCAAACGCTTTGCGCGCCTTCTCGACCTGCAAGACGACCTTGCCGCCGAGGAAATAATACGGGTTGAGGCGGCCTAGTATGGCGTCGCAATCGGCGATGGTGGGTTCAGTGCCGCCCTTGGCGAAGCAGATGGGGCCGGGGTCGGAACCGGCGCTTTCCGGCCCGAGCGAGACTTTCTTGGTCAGCGGGTCGACCTTGAGGATCATGCCGGCGCCGGCGCCGATCGTGTCGAGATGCAGCGTCGGCACGTTGAGCTTGAAACGGTCCATCAGCGGCTCGTTCTCGATCCGCGTCTGGCCGCGCGAAATGACGCCCATGTCGAAGGAGGTGCCGCCCATGTCCGAGCAGATCAGGGAGTCGTTGCCGATGAGCTTGCCGACATAGGCCGCGCCGAGAATACCGCCGATCGGGCCGGAAATCATGGTTTCGTGCAGGCGCGGATGGTTGATTGAGGTCAGGCCGCCAAAGGACAGCAGCGTCTGCACGCCGTATTTGAAGCCGTATTTTTTCGAAACGTCCTCGATACCCCTAAGCTGCTTGCGGCCGCGCGACGTCGCGTAGGCTTCGATCAGCACCGAGTTCAGCCGCGACTGTTCGCGGATGACCGGGCGGACCTCGTGGCTGGTGTAGATGAGGATGTCGGCGCCGGCTTTCAGCACCTCCTCGCGGCATATCTCGGCGATGCGCTTTTCGTGCACCGGATTGACGTGCGAGAAGATCGTCATGATGCAGATCGCCTCGACCTTGTCGGCGATCAGCTTCCTGGCTGCAGTCGCGACCTCATGCTCGTAGAGCGGCAGCACGATGTCGCCGAACTGGTCGATGCGCTCGGTGACGCCATGGGTGCGACGGCGCGGCACCAGCGGATCGGGATGATGGTGGGTCACCGCATGCAGCCGGTCGGCATAGGAATAGTCGGCCCAGGCCTGCAGGCCCCGACCCATCAGGATCATGTCTTCCAGACCCTTGGTGGTGATCAGGCCAAGCCGGCGCCCGGTGCGCGACAACAGCGTGTTGAGCATGCCGGTGCCGGAATAGAGCACGACGTTGACGCCGGAGAACAGCTGCTCCAGCGAGATGCCCCAGGCGTCGGCCGCGTCTTCGGCCGATGCGAGGAAGCCTTCGGCCTCGTTCTTGGGCGTGGTTGCCGACTTGCCGATCTTGAAGTGGCCGTCCTGGTCGACAAGGATCGTGTCGGTCATGGTGCCGCCGGCGTCGATGCCGATGACGATTGGATTGCCGACGATGGGACTGGTGAGGTTGGGTTGTGTCACGGTCGCCTCGGGATTGCTCTAGGATGCTCAAGCTAGATTCCTTGGGCGGCCTTGCGCCATGTGCCAAAAGACACAATGACCGCCGGACCGGGATCGCTGAGAAAAGGGCATGCGCATGGGCAATATCTGGGGGCCGCTCGCCAAGGCGATTGCCGCCACCGGTACGGACAGGCATGTCGACTGCCTGATCGACCTGATCGGCGCCGACATCGAGCACGATCTCGTCACCGTGACCCGATATTCGGCGACGCAGACGCCGGAATTCATCAAGCACCGGCGCTTCTCCGACGAGATGGTCCGGCGCTATCTCGACAATTACTACGTCTTCGACCCGTTCTATGCCTCGTGGCGGCGTGAGCAGAGGCTGGGCATCCTGCCGCTGAAGCGGCTTGCCGATGACGAGGCCAAGCGCGGCCAGTACATAGCGGGCTTCCTGGCGCAGTCGGAAATCTGCGACGAGGTCGGCATCATGCTGGCCGATGGCGGCGACTGGTGCCTCGGCATCTTCCTCGACCGCTCGACCTCCACCTTCAAGGAGAGCGAGATCGCCCTGCTGGACGAGCGGCTGCCGGTGTTCGAGGCCTTGCATGCGCTCGACATCCAGGCGCGCGGCACCGAGTTCTCCCGCACATCGGCGCCGACCGGCCCCGGCGCCTCGCCCCGGCAGGAGCCGACCATCCCGGCGAGCCTGTGGCCGGAGCTGTCGCTGCGCGAGCGGGAATTGGTGCAGTTGATCCTGGCGGGACATCCGACCGCCAACATCGCGGAACGGCTCGGCATCGCCGTCGGCACGGTGAAGAACCACCGCCGCCGCATCTATGAGAAGCTCGACATCACCACCGAACGGGAGCTGTTTTTGCAGTTCTTCCAGCATCGGGCAGACGGTTAGTCCGCCATCGATATGGCCGTCAGTCGTGCAATTGCCTGGAAATCGGCGGGCCGACAGTAAAGCCGGAGAATGTTACCTCAAACCCTTCGCGCTGCGGCGAGCAGCACATCATGCCGACATCGACGGATTTGGAGATCGGGAAATAAGCCAGCCGCACCGGCTTCCACTTGCCATCGATGGTATCAAGATATTGGATGCGGATCGCCTCGGCATGGCGGGTCAGCCGGATGCGCACGCCGTCGGGGCCGGTGGGAATGCTGAGCAGCGACCAGTCCGAGGTGTCGTTGGTGACCACCACCGAAAAGTAAGCCAGCCCGTCGGTGTATTCGATGCCGGCCTTGATCCAGTGCGTTTCACTCAGCCGCAGCATCAGCCCGGCCTGGTCATAGAGCACCTTGTAGTCGCCCTTGACGGTGACTTCGGCGCTGAAGTCACCGTCGACCGGCCGGTAGAGGAAATGGCCATTGTCGCGCCAGAAGCCGTAGAAGGTTTCGCGCCAGAAGTCGGTCTCCTTGCCGGTGCGCACATGCACGATGCCATCGCCGAAGGCATGGTGCGGCGGCGGGTTGAGCCAGGTCAGGTCCTCTTTCGCCGCTGCCATCGGGTCACCCGTCGATCAGCCGGCGAATGTATAGGCTGTCTTCACCGTGGTGTAGAACTCCGCGGCATAGCGGCCCTGCTCGCGCGGGCCGTAGCTCGATCCCTTTCGGCCACCGAACGGGACGTGGAAATCGACGCCGGCGGTCGGCAGATTGACCATCACCATGCCGGCCTCGGAATTGCGCCGGAAATGCGTGGCATGCTTGAGGCTAGAGGTGCAGATGCCGGAGGTCAGGCCGAAGGGCGTGTCGTTGGCAACCGCAAGCGCCTCGTCATAGTCCTTGACGCGAATGACGTTGGCGACCGGGCCGAAGATTTCTTCCCGCGAAATGCGCATGGCGTTGGTGCTCTCGGTAAACAGCGCCGGCCGGAGGTAGAAGCCGGGCGTTTCGCGATCGAGCCGCTCGCCGCCGAAAGCGAGGTTGGCGCCTTCCTGGCTGCCGATGGCGATGTAGTCCTCGTCCTGCTTGAGCTGGCTCGCATCGACGACCGGTCCTATCTGGGTCTTGGTGTCGAGCGCATCGCCGATGACGAGCTTTTCCAGGCGCTCCTTGAGCGCGGCGACGAAGCGGTCGTGAATGCCCTCGGTCACCACCAGGCGAGAAGAGGCCGTGCAACGCTGGCCGGTCGAGAAATAGGCGCCGTTGATGGCGCATTCGACCGCCGTGGCGAGGTCGGCGTCATCAAGCACGACCATCGGGTTCTTGCCGCCCATTTCGAGCTGGAACTTGCGCATATGCTCGACGCTTGCGGCGGCGACGCGTTTGCCGGTGCCGACCGAGCCGGTGAAGGTGATGGCGTTGAGGTCGGGGCTGTCAAGCATGGCCTGGCCGACCACCGAGCCCTTGCCCATCACGAGATTCAGCACGCCTTTCGGCAGGCCGGCGCGGTGCAGGATGTCGACGATGGTCCAGGCGCTTTCGGGAACGAGTTCGGCCGGCTTGAAGACGATGGTGTTGCCGTGGGCGAGCGCCGGCGCGATCTTCCAGGTGGGAATGGCGATCGGGAAATTCCACGGCGTGATGATGCCGACCACACCAACGGCTTCGCGGGTGATCTCGACGCCGACGCCCGGGCGCACGCTGGGCACCAATTCACCCGACAGGCGCAGCGTCTCGCCGGCGAAGAAGTCGAAGATCTGGGCGGCGCGGATGGTCTCGCCAATGCCCTCGGCCAGCGTCTTGCCCTCTTCGCGCGACAGCGCGCGGCCGATCTCGTCCTTGCGCGCCATGATCTCGTCCGACGCCTTTTTCAGCACGGCGTGGCGCACCAGCGGCGCCGAACGCGACCAGGCCGGGAAGGCGGCTTTGGCCGCCGCTATGGCCTGCTTTGCCTGTTCGGCGCCGGCCGAGGCATATTCGCCAACGACATCGCCCGTGTTCGAGGGATTGATGTTGCGCGAGCCGGCCTCGCCCACCCACTCGCCATCGATCAGATTTTTACGAAACAGGCTCATGTCGCGGTTTCCTTGTATTGGTTCGCTGGGGGTGCCGTATGCCTGAATTATTTATCAGACAAATGACGACACTGTGAGGGCTGAAATCTGGCTGCGGACTGGATAGCCGATGGCGCGCGGCTATGAAAGCCGCGACCTCAAGATGGACAATATGAAGCGGCCCTGTCAGGTCGGAAAAGTCCAGAACAGGCAAGCCAGCGTCGCCGCGGCGAAGATGACGAAGAACAAGCTCCTGAGCAGGATGTTGCGGCGCAGCTCGTTCATGGTGAAATGGCAGCCGACGATGGCCGCGGCGAACAGGAAGCGCCAGTTCAGCAGCGCCCACAGCACGCTGCTCTGGCCAAAAGCCCAGCGCGCGACGAGACAGCCGACAATTGTGGCGAACAGGGCAATCACCGCCCAGAACAGCGCATCCGCCGCATGGGTCAAGACGATGCCGGCGGCCCGGATCGGCAGGATCATCATCAGCATAGCGCTGAAGAAGTAGACGGCGGCGAGCGGCAGGAACGAGCCGGCATCGGCAATACCGTCCAGCCGCCGCACGCCGATCGCGCCATAGGGATAGCCGTGCCTGGCCACCGCCAGGCTGAGCGCCATGAGCAATGCGGTGAGCACCGCGACCAATGCGAATGTAATGAGGGCCTTGCTCATGCCGTTCCTTGCTTTGAGGCCCTGTCAGAGCCGAATCACGAGGAACGATTTTAGCGCACGGTCCGCGATTGCGCGTCAGCTTTGCTGAGCGTTCCGCTCTTCATCGGTCGCTGTTTTCGAAGGCGCCCATGCCTTGCGCGATCAGATTGGTTGCCATGACCAGCGAAACGATGGCCGCCGAGTTGAATATCACCACCCACCATTTGCCGCCGGTCAGGAAGCCGTAGCCGTCGGCGACCGCCAGCCCCCAGTCGGCTGAAGGCGGCTGGATGCCGAGGCCGAGGAAGCTCAGCGTGGCGATTGAAAAGAAGGCGTAGCCAAGCCTTGTGACCAGCTCGATGAGGATGGTTTCCCTGACATTAGGCAGGATCTCGAGGAACATGATGGAAAGAGCGCTCTCGCCGCCGAGACGAGCGGCGCTGACATAGTCGCGTTCGCGCTGTTCGCGCACGGCGGCGCGCACCGTTCGCGCCACCAGCGGCGCATAGGCGATGCCGATCACCAGGATGACGGTGAGGTTGGACGGCCCGAGCGCGACCAGCGTCATGGTGACGAGCACGATGAAGGGAAAAGCCATCAGCGTGTCGAGCAGCCTGGCGCCGATGGCGTCGATCAGCCCGTCGAAATAGCCGAGCACGAGGCCAAGCACACTGCCGGCGGCTACGCCGAGCAGGGTTGCTGCCGGCGCGACCAGCAGGATGTCACGCGAGCCGACGACGATGCGCGACAGCACGTCACGACCGAGCTGGTCGGTGCCGAACCAGTGCGCCGCGTCGGGCGGCGCCAGCATGACGAGGAAATCCTCGGCATAGGGATCGTAGGGCACAAACAGGCTGCCGAACACGGCACAGCCGACCCAGAACAGCAGGATCAGCGAGCCGATGATGACCGAGGGCGGCAGCTGCGAAACAGTCTCGCGGATGCGACTTGCTGCCCGCCAGCGCAGCGTACGGCGCTCCGGCAATTCCATCAGTTCCATCATGGCGAGACACGGCGGCGCTGCCGCGGATCGAGCAAGGCATTCACGAGATCGCCTGCCGCGGCCGACAGCACGAAGATGGTCGCCATGACCAGCACGCCGGCTTCGAGCATCGGGAAATCGCGCGCCTTCGCGGCGTTGAGGACAAGGTTGCCGAGGCCCTGTATGCCGAACAGCGCTTCGATGACCACCAGACCACCCAGCATGTAACCGGTCTGGGTCGCGAGCACGGCGATGGTCGGCGTCAGCGCATTACGCAGCACGTGCCGGATGAGTATCTCGCGACGCTCGAGGCCCTTCAGGACGGCGGTGCGCGTATAGTCGGCGGCCAGCGCCTCGATCACGCCGGCCCGCGTCATGCGGGCGATGTAGCCGGCAAGGTTCAGCACCAGCGGCAGCGCCGGCAGGATCAGGTAATAGCCACTGACCCAGAGCCCGGCGCCATCGGGAGCAGCGCCGGTGATCGGGAACCAGTTCAGCCACAGGCCGAAGACGATGAGCAACAGCAGGCCGGAGACGAAGTCCGGGACAATGCCGAAGGACACGCCGGCGAGTACGATCAGGCGGTCGATAAAGCGGCCCTGGTTGAGACCGGCGACGATGCCGGCGCCGATGCCCAGCGGCAGCAGAAAGACGAGGATAATTCCGGCAAGGGCCGCCGAGCGCTTGAAGCTTTCCAGAACGAAGGGCGCCACCGGCAAACGCAGCGACAGGGAGGTGCCGAAGTCGCCTGACAGCACGCTGCTGAACCAGTGCCAGTATTGCACGAGCACCGGCTGGTCGGCGCCGAGCTGCCTGTTCAGCGCCGCGACGGCCTCGGCATCGGCGAACGGTCCGAGCATGAGGCGGCCGACATCGCCGGGCAGAACCTGCCCGGCGAAGAACACCAGCATGCTGACCAACCACAGCGTGAGCAGAAGCGAGGCTGCCCGCACCGACACAGTGCGGCCGGTCAGCATCGGATTCCGGTGCCCGGAGTGGCTGGACGTCTCGCAATCATGCCTGGGCGAACGTCACGCGGTCGAGCAGCAGATGCGAGATTGCCGTGAAGCGGACGCCCTCGACCTTCGATGAGACGATCCGGCTGTATTGCGAGAAGTAGCTGATGATCAGCGGCGTCTCATCCAGCAGCAAGGTCTGGATCTTGCCCGCGGCAAGGCGTTGCGCCTGAAGGTCGCGGGCCTTGCCGTATTCGAGCAGCAGCCCGTCATAGGCCGGGTTGTTGAAATGCGCGGCGTTCCAGGCGCCCGAACTCTTCAGCGTCGCGTTGAGGAAGATGTCGGGCGTGCCGCGATGTCCGAAATCGGTGATGCCGAGATTGGAATCGAGCCATGGCGACGAGCCTAACTTCGCCGAGCCATAATAGGCGTCCTGCGGCAGCACGTTGAGCTTGATGTCGATGCCGGCCTTCTTGGCGAAGTTCTGGATCAGCACCGCATAGTCGGGAATGTCATAGGCGCGTTCGGTGGTCAGCGTCACCGGGAAGCCGTTCGGCACGCCGGCCTCGCCAAGCAGGCGCTTGGCCTCGGCGATGTCCTGCTTGCGCTGCGGCACCGACGGATCGGCCGAGGGGAAGATCGGCGCAAACGGCGTGTCGTTGCCGACAATGGCGCGGCCCTTGAGCAAGCCCTTGACCACCGCCTCGCGATCGATGGTGAGCGCCAGTGCGCGGCGGATGCGCTTGTCGGTGAACGGCGCCTGGTCGGTCCGCAGATGCACCTCGTCATGCGAGCTTGCCTGCACGCTGAGCAGCTTGAAGTTGGGATTGCCCTCGATCGCCAATTCCAGCCGGGTCGTGCTCGGGATGACGTCGAGCTGGCCGGCCTGCAGCGCCAGCACCTGCGCCTGCTCGTCGTCGAAGAACTTGATTTCGACGCGGTCGGGCAGCGCCTTGTCGCCCCAATAGTCAGGGTTGCGCACGAAGCTGGCGCCCTGCTTGGGGCGGAAGGATTCGAGCTTGAACGGGCCGGTGCCGTTGAAATTCTTCTCGAAATCGCCGGCATAGTCGGCCGGCAGGATGACGGCATTGTAGACGTCGGAGGAGACATAGAAGGGGAAGTTGCTGTTGGGCCCGTCGAGGTCGAAGGCGACTGTCTGGTCGTCGACGACCTTGGCGCCGCCCTTGGACAGGATGCCCTTATAGGCCGACAAAGCGGACGAACCGCTGGCCGGATCGACCAGCCGCTCGAAGCTCGCCACCACATCCTTGGCGGTGACGGTGCGGCCGTCGTGGAATTTCACGCCCGGCCGCAATTTGAAGGTCCAGCGGCTGGCGGTCTCGTCGGCCTCCCACGACAGAGCGAGCTTGGGCTGCAGACCGTCCTTGGGATCGTCGAGGATGAGATATTCGCCGACCTGGCTGATGACGCCGATGCTGGCCGGATCGGTGATGGAGACGGGATCGATCGCCTTGGTCGGCTGTCCGAGCCCAACGCGGACCGTGCCGCCGGCGCCGGCAGCGCGCGCCGTGCCGAAACCAACAAGTCCCTGCGAGGCGGCAAAGCCGGTGAGGCCGATCAAGGCTGCGTATTTTAGGAGATCGCGGCGCTTGAGGAAGCCGGCCTGGTGCTCATCGACGGCGACGTTCCAGATGTCGCCGGACAGATTGCGAAGCGTATCGATATCGTTGCGTTTGGTCATTTTGAAACCCCTGTCTGAAATGACTGTTGAATGGCTTAAGCGACTGGTTCGCCGTCGAGATGGATGCGGTCGACGGCTTGCGGGTAAAAGGCGATGAGGCCCCTGATTTTGGGCATTTCGGCAATGGGATCGCGGTAGCTCCAGGCGACATCGGGGCTTACCGAACCGTCGGCGCGCCGGCCCGACCAGTAGGAGGCGATGCCCTTGTAGGGACAGCGCGTCGTGCTGTCCGAAGCGGTTAGCCGGTCGAGCCTGACATCGTCCGGGTGCAGGTAGAAACGCGTCGGCAGATGCGTTTCGAATAGCAGCACCGGGCGATGGCTGTCGGCGATCAGTTCGCCGTCGAACCAGATCTGGACGTGACTTGAACTCTGCAGCACATCGATGCGTGCGTATGGATCGCGGGCGTGGACGAAGACTTCTTCCTCCTCCTCGAACCATTGGTCGACCGCTTTCCAGGTGAAGGCGATGCGTCCGGCCAGCGGCGACAGGCTCTCATCCGGCGGCGCGACAAGCGACCAGGCCGCGTTGGGCGAAGCTTTTTCTCCCGTCTCCAGGTTCCAATAGGTGGTTTCGCCACCGACGGGATGGGGCTGGCTATGCTCGGACGGCTTCAAGAGCGAGCGGTCCACCGAGGATGCCGGGAAGAAATAGATCGGCAGGAAATGGTTGGAGCGCAGCACCAGGACGTTGCGGCTGTCGGCGATGGTGCGGCCGGCGAATTTGACCCGAATGCGCTTGGGGCTGTGCAGAACATTGATGAGTTGCGGAGCCGTGGCTTCGCGGGGCTGGAGTTTTGGCGCTGCGGTCATACCAATTGCTCCAAGTCAGGATACGGCGCGCACATTGTCGCGCTGTTCGGTGAAGCGGTTGGCCGGCCGCGCCAGGCCGAAACGGTCCCGCAGCGTCCCCGGCGCATATTCGGTGGGGAATACGCCGCGGCGCTGCAGTTCCGGCACGACCTGCTCGGCAAAATTCACCCAATCCTCCGGCAGCAGCGGGAACATCAGGTTGAAGCCGTCGGCGGCACCTGCCTCGAACCAGTCCTGCAGCTGATCGGCGATCTGGTTCGGTGTGCCGACGACGGTCGGCACCGAACCGCTGTTGGCGAGCTTGCGAGCGATCTCGCGCAGAGTGAGGTTCTGCTTCGACCATTCCTTGACGCGATTGAGCGAGGTGCGGCCGCCATTGAAGGTGCTCTCGTCCGGCAGCGGCGGCAGCGGGCCGTCCGGCGGATATACGGAGAGATCGACGCCGCTCCAGCTCGAGAGAAGGTCGATGCCGACCCTATCGGGAAGCAAGCTCTGCAGATACTCCTGCCGCTCGCGTCCCTCCGCTTCGGAAGATGCGACGATCGGCAGGATGCCCGGCAGGATCTTAAAGCTCTCGGGCTTGCGACCGTAACGGGCGAGGCGCTCGTTGATGTCCTGCCTATATTTGATGCCGTCTTCCTTGGTGCTGTAGATGGCAAAGTGCGCATCGGCGTGCGCGGTAGCGAAATTCTTGCCGTCTTCGGACGAGCCGGCCTGGACGATCAGCGGATGGCCCTGCGGCGGGCGCGAGACATTGAGCGGTCCGCGCACCTTGAAGTGCGGGCCCTTGTGGTTGATCGCATGGACCTTGTCGGGATCGGCGAAATAGCCCGATGCCTTGTCGATAAGCAGGGCTTCGTCTTCCCAGCTGTCCCACAGCGCCTTGACGATATCGAGGAATTCGGTGGCGCGCTCATAGCGAAAGGCGTGCTCGATATTGCCGTCGCGGCCGAAATTGCGGGCCTCCTCGTCCATGGCCGACGTCACCACATTCCAAGACGCCCTGCCCTTGCTGATATGGTCGAGCGAGGCAAACATGCGGGCGACATTATAGGGCTCGCTGTAGGAGCTCGAGGCGGTGGTGATGAGGCCGATATGCCTGGTCACGCCGGCAAGCGCCGACAACAGCGTCAGCGGTTCCAGGCGGGCATTGGCGTAATGGGCTACGCCGCTCTGTACGGAATCCCAGATCGCGACATGGTCGGCGACGAAGATCGTATCGATCCTGGCGCGCTCGGCAGACTGGACGAGATCGCGGTAGAAGTCGAAGTCGAGCACTTCGCGGCCCGGCGCGCGCGGATGGCGCCACGACATGCGATGATCGCCCTGCGGATTGAAGAAAAACGCGCTGAGGATCATGTGGTCGCGTGCCATGCCGGTCTCCTTGCAGAACTGCTTCAGGCGACCGTCGCGATGCCTCGACCGGCTGCGACAATCTCTCCTGAGCGGTGAAAGGTAGATTGCGCTCCAGCTTAATTCGAGTAATTTTATAGAGATTGTGCGGCGCGAAAGCGGAAGCGATTGCCCTCGAAGACCGCGCCGAAAGAAAGTGGTTTCAGCAAGACATGTCGTCATCGGTTCTGAACGTCGAGCAGCTCACCGTCGCCTATGATGAACGCCGGGGATCGCATCCGGCCGTCAACGGCGTGTCGCTCACCATCGGCGAAGGCGAAGCGCTCGGCCTTGTCGGCGAGTCCGGCTCGGGCAAAAGCTCGGTGGCACTCGCTATTCTGCGCTATCTGCCGAATAACGCCCGGATCGCCGCGTCGGCGCTCGAGTTCCAGGGCCGCGAGATCCGCAATCTCTCCGGCGAACAGCTGCGCCGGCTAAGGGGCGATCGCATCGCGGCCGTCTACCAGCATCCGGGTGCGGCGCTCAATCCGGCCATGACGATTGGCCGGCAGATCACCGAGACGATCATGCGGCATCGCCCGGTTCGGCAGGACGAAGCACGCACCCGCGCCGCCGAGCTGCTCGGCCGCGTCAGGGTGAGCAATCCGGAGCGGGTGCTCGATCTCTATCCGCACGAATTGTCGGGCGGCATGCAGCAGCGCGCCAACATCGCGATTGCCATTGCGCTCGACCCGTCGCTGCTGGTGCTGGATGAGCCGACGACGGCGCTTGACGCCAGCGTCCAGTCCGAGATCGTCGCCATCCTGCAGGACTTGCGCCGCGATCACCAAACCAGCGTTCTGCTGATCAGCCATGACATCAACATGGTCCGCCGGGCCTGCGATCGGGTGGCCGTGATGCAGTCGGGGACGGTGGTCGAAAGCGGCATCGCCAACGATGTCTTCGAGAACCCTGTTCACGCCTACACCAAGGCGCTGATCGCCTCGATCCCGGCGCTCAACTTCACCAAGCGCGACGGCAGGCTGGCCGAGATGCACACAACCGGCCCGTCGAAGCCTGTCCGCAGCGATCAACCGGAAGCCGCACGTCCGATCGCCGTCGCCTGCAAAGGCATCAGCCGCGCCTTCGGCTCCCAGGCCGTCCTGCACGATATCGACCTGGAGATAGCCCAGGGCGAGACGTTCGGGCTGATCGGCGAATCCGGCTCCGGCAAGTCGACATTGGCAAGGATCGTGACTGGCCTCCAGACGCCGGACGCTGGGTCGGTCGAGCTGTTCGGCAGCACTGTCGCGCCGCGCGTCGAGAAAAGAAGCCTGAGCGAACGCCGCGACGTGCAGATGGTGTTCCAGTCACCCGACCGCACGCTCAATCCGCGCCAGCGGATCGGCAGGATCCTCGGCCGTCCGCTGCGGCGGCTCGCCGGCTTTGGCCGCAGCGAGGTGAAGCAGCGTGTCGCCGATCTCCTGGCCTCGGTTCGTCTTGCCGCTACGACCGTCGACCAGAAGCCGAGATCGCTGTCTGGTGGCCAGCGCCAACGTGCGGCGATTGCGCGCGCCTTTGCCGGCGCGCCGAAGCTCGTGGTGCTGGACGAGCCAACCTCTGCGCTCGACGTTTCCGTGCAGGCGACCGTGCTCAATTTGCTCAACGACCTGCAGCGCGACAAGGACACCACCTATCTGTTCATCAGCCACGACCTCAGGGTGGTGCGCTATATGGCCGACCGGATCGGCGTGCTTTATCGCGGCCGGCTGGTCGAGACCGGCTCATCCGAGCAGATTTTCCGTGGCCCCAACCACCCCTACACGAAGCTGCTTCTGGCCGCGTCCTCGGATGAGACGGCGCCGAAGGCTCCGGCTCAGCTCGACGTCGCGGCACACGATGCCGAGACCTCCGGATGCCCCTTTGCCGCCCGCTGTCCTGTCGCGCTGCCCGATTGCCGAAAGGCGCAACCACCCGTCAGGCAGGCCGGCGACGGTCATCTGATCGCCTGCTGGAGGGACACAGGCAGTCTCTGATTGCGAAGCGGGCCGGCCCAACTGCAAGCCTGCCTTCGAAGAGATGTCCCCCGGCCGATGCGCCGGAGGACAGGCTTGGGAGGTGCCGGACGTCGGCCGGAAATTTCCGGCGATGGTTTTGACCAGCGTCGATTTGCCGGCGCCATTGTCGCCCATCAGGCCGAGAACCTCGCCCTCGTTGATGTCGAGCGAGACATTGTCCAGCGCGCGGACGGCACCGAAATCCTTCACGATGTGTTCGAGACGCGCTAGAACCGGCATCGCATCCTCCCATGCCAATTTGTAAGTTTCTGATACAAATCATCGTTTGAAACTTGGGTCAATGGGCCTGGGGATGCTGAATATTTGTTGCAATGCACCCAACCTTGGGCCTTTCAAACCGCCTAGAAATTCTATTAGTATGATAATCAAACAAATTGTGGAGAACGACGTGCTGGTGTCGACCGATCTTCGGCCGAACGAAACGCGGGCACTTGCGGCGCTGTTTCGTGTCGGCGCGTCGAGCCGAGCGGCGCTCGCACGCGATCTCGGCCTGACCCGGTCGACCACCGGCGCCCTGGTGCTGGGGCTGACCGAAGCCGGTCTGGCGCGCGAGCGGTCGGATGGAACGGACGACGAGCAGGATAGCGAGGGTCGGGTCGGCCGTCCCGGTATCCTTGTCGAGATCGACGGCAATGGCGGCTTCTTCCTTGGCGCTTATATCGGCGTCAACTGGATCGCAGCCGTGGCTGTCGACCTTGCCGGCGCGCGGCGTGCGAGCGCCTCTAGGGCATTTGCCGGCCCCGGTAGCACGCCCGAAGCCGCGGTCGACATCATCGGGGAACTCGTCGCCGAGATCCGCTCACAATTGCCTGCGGGCACGCGCCCCTACGGGCTCAATGTCGCCGTGCCCGGCTTCCCCGCCGCCGACGGGATTTCATACCATGCCACCATCCTTGGCTGGCACGGGGTCAATCTGGCGGAGCTTTTGCGCACTGCCTTTGGCGCGGACTTTCCGATCCTCTTGGAAAACGATGCCAATGCCGTGGCGGTGGCCGAGACATACCGGGCGCAGCCGGGCAAGGACCATGAGGATGCTCTGGTCATCCTGATCGAGAACGGCGTTGGCGGCGGCATCATCAATGCCGGCAGGCTGCATCGCGGCCGGCTCGGCGGCGCCGGGGAAATCGGGCATCTGCGCATCGGCGACGAAGGTTTTGTCTTCGACGCGAAGCGCCCGGGCCGACTGGAATCCTATGTCGGCAAGGATGCTTTACTGGCTCGCTATTTGCACATAAGCGGACTGCGCGCCGGCGTGGATGAGTTTGTCGCAGCGCTGGCCGGCGGCGATCCGGCAGCCGTTGCCACCGCGCGCGACTGGGCGCTCTGGTTCGGCCGCGGCCTGGCGACACTTGCCTGCACCTTGCAGCCGGAGCGCATCATCCTCTCCGGCTCCGTCAATGCTGTCTATCCCTTTGTCGCCGAGCAGGTGGAAGCTTTCTTGCTGGACTTCCTGGCTGAAGGTTACCCCGTTCCCACGGTCGAACTGTCGCGCGTCGGGGCCGACGGTCCGGCATTGGGCGCTGCCTGTCTGCTGCATCAGGCAGCTTTGTCGGGCGATCCGCAATTTCAACTTCGCGGCCTCGCCGCGCGCTAATCAGGAGAGATTCAATGCCTCGCAAAGACGAAAAGCGGCTGCGTGTCGGCGTGCTCGGCTGCGGTCCGATTGCCCAGGCGGCGCATTTCGAATCCTGCACCAAGGCACGCAATGCCGATCTCTATGCCATTTGCGATGTCGCCGACGATCTGCGCGACAGGATGGCCGCGACCTACGAGCCTGAAAAATCCTATGCCGACTACGGCCTGATGCTGGCCGATCCCGATCTCGATGCCGTCATCATCGCGACATCGGACATTTTTCACGTCAAGGCCGCGGAACTGGCGCTCGATGCCGGCAAGCATGTGCTTTGCGAAAAGCCGCTGGGCGTTTCGGTCGAGGAGGTCGAAGGCTTGCGGGCCACGCTCGACAAGAGCGGCAAGGTGCTTCAGGTCGGCCATATGAAGCGCTTCGATCCCGGCATCCAGGCGGCAAAGGCTTTCGTCGACGACGAAATGGGCGAGCGGCTGGCGTTCAAAGGCTGGTACTGCGACAGCACCCACCGCTACCCGATGACCGATGCAGTGCAACCGCTGATCATCACCAGCGCCAAGGCGCGCAAGCCTGCCGTCAATCCCAAGGCGGATCTGCGCCAATACTACATGCTGGCGCATGGCAGCCATCTCCTTGATACGGCGCGCCATCTGCACAGGTCGATCGAGGCGGTGGAGGCCCGGCTCACCGAGCGCTATGGCGCCTATTGCTGGTTCATCACCACCATCTTCGCCGACGGCACGATCGGCCATCTCGACCTGACGGTCGCCGTGCGCATGGACTGGCACGAAGGGTTCCAGATCTACGGCGAGAACGGCAGCGTTCTCGCGAAGACCTATAACCCCTGGTACTACAAGAGCAGCGAGGTCGACATTTTCCGCGAGGCCGATGGCAGTTGGCACCGGACGCTTGGCGCGGATGGCCACTTCTATCGCCGGCAGCTCGAAGGCTTTGCCGATGTCGTGCTAAATGGCGCGCCGATGATCGGCGCCGGCATCGAGGACGGCATCGCCTCGGTCAGGGGCATGGCGGCCATCGCCCGCTCGGCCGCTGCCGGCGGCCGCGCCGTCCGTCTGGCCGATGTCGACGGGGTCGTGTGATGCAGCTTGGGATTTTCGCCAAGACCTTCGCCACCACCGGCGCCTTGCCGGTGCTGCGCGCGGTCGCGGACGGCGGCTACACGGCGGCGCAGTTCAACATGGCGTGCCTTGGACTGCCGTCGATGCCGGACAGCATTGAGCTCGGCGCGGCCCGGTCCGTCGCTGAGGCGAGCGGCGAGGCCGGCGTTTCGATCGCGGCGGTTTCGGGAACCTACAACATGATCCACCCGGATCGCACGGTTCGCATCCAGGGACTCGCCCGGCTTGAGGTATTGGCCGCGTCATGCGCCGATATGGGCACCCGTCTGATTACGCTGTGCACCGGCACAAGGGATGCGCAGGATCAGTGGCGCTGGCATCCCGACAATGCAAGCGAGGCGGCATGGAGCGATCTGCGGACGGAGATGGAAGCGGCGATCGCGATTGCCGAGCGCTTCGACATCGAGCTTGGCATCGAACCGGAACTGGCCAATGTCCTCTCCAGCGCCCGGGCCGCACGCCGCCTGCTGGACGAAATGAACAGCACGCGGCTGCGCATCGTGCTCGATCCGGCCAATCTGTTCGAAGTGGCCGACAGCGCGGAGCGTCATCGCCTCATCGACGAAGCCATCGATCTGCTGGCCGCCGAGATCGGCATGGCCCATGCCAAGGACCGCCATGCCGATGGCAGTTTTGCCGCAGCCGGAAAGGGCGTGGTCGACTTCCCGCATTTCATCGGCCGCCTGAAGGCTGCCGGGTTCGACGGCCCCTTGATCACACATGGCCTGACAGAGGCCGAGGCGCCCGGCGTCGGCGCTTTTCTGCGCACCGTGCTGGAAGCGAGCGACGACACGTGAAAAAGACCTTCAGCCGAGATGGCGTCGACCTTGCCTACCGGGACGTCGGCGCCGGGCCTCCCTTCATCTTTCAGCACGGCCTAGGCGGCGACGACGCGCAGGTCGCCGACGTGTTTCCCGATCTGCCGGTGACCCGGCGGGTGACGCTCGAATGCCGTGGCCAGGGTGGATCCGGCTACGGGCCGGTCGAGCGGCTTTCGATCGCGACGTTTGCCGAGGACATTGAAGCGTTGGCCGACGATCTCGGCATCGGTCCGGCCGTCGTCGGCGGCATTTCGATGGGCGCGGCGCTGGCACTGCGCCTGGCGGTGCATAAGCCGGCCCGCGTGCGCGCGCTGGTGCTCGCGCGGCCCGCCTGGGTAGCCCAGGCGGCTCCGGAAAATATGAAGCCCTATGCCGTCGTCGGCAATCTCTTGATGCGCCATTCGCCTGAAGACGCCAGGCGTCTGTTCGATGACAGCGCTATTGCCGGCGAACTGGCCAGGCTGGCGCCGGACAATCTCGCCAGCCTGCAAGGCTTCTTCAATCGCCCGGACCCGGTTCTGTTCGGTAGGCTGCTTTCGGCGATCGCCGGCGATGGTCCCGGCGTGAGCGAGGCGGACATCCGCGCTATCGCGGTGCCGACTCTTGTCATCGGCCATGACCATGACCTCGTCCATCGCCTGGCCGACGCACAGACGCTGGCCGGACTCATTCCGTCGGCCCGGCTTTGCACCATCACAGCCAAATCGCAGGATCGCGCCGCCTACCGGCTGGAATTCCGCGCCTGTCTTTCGGAATTCCTGGAACCGCTCGCATGACGCATCAAACGATGGACGACACGATCGCCGTGGTCGAGATCGGCGGCACGTCGGTCAAGGTTGGCTTTGCCGACCACGGCATCCCGGTGGATTTTGCCCGCACCTACCCGACCGCGCAACTGCGCAAGGGCGCGCCTGTGGCGGGGTTGGCCGATGCGGTCACCGCAGCCTGCCGCGATGCCGGGCTCAAACCTGCACGGGTCGTTGCGACGGTGCCTGGGTTCATCGACCGCGACTTCGACACGGTGCTGCACACGGCCAACATTCCCGAGCTGAACGGCATCCGGCTGGGTACGGAACTGGCATCGCGGCTCCGCGTTCCCGTGCGGCTCGAACGCGACGTCGTGCTGCAATTGCTCGGTGAAAGCGTCGCCGGCGCAGTGAAGCGGCAAAAGGAAGTGCTGGCGGTCTATCTCGGCACCGGCATCGGTGCGGCCTATCTCGGCAAGGACGGCATTTTCAGGGGCGGCGGCTGGGCGCTGGAAATCGGCCATATGCCGATCTACCGGCCTGACGAAAGCGGACCGCCAAACCGCGTCGAGACCTACGCCTCAGGGGCAACGCTTGTCGACCTTGCCGCGGACTACGATATCCCGGTTGCCGAGCTGTTTTCGGCAACCGGGCAGCCGCCGTCGCTGCGCGAATGGCTCGATGAGATCGTCTGGCAGCAGGCGGTGACCATCGCAACGGCAGCCGCTTTGTTTTCCCCGCAGACGATCCTGATCGGTGGCGGCATTGTCGACATGAAGTCCTATCCCCGCCAGGCGCTCAAGCAGCGCATCGCGGACAGCCTGCCGCATTCGCTTGTTGTAGAGCCTCTGGACATACGCTGGGCGGCCCTGGGCTGGCAGGCGGCGATCCATGGCGCGGTGCTGCTCGGCGCGGTGTGATCGCCGTGGTTGCTGTCGGCGAAGGATTACTTGATCGTCTTCCCGTCCGCCCCAAACCGGTATGTCTTACCCGGCTCCGGCGTTGCATACAGCGTCGCACCTGGCTCGGCGTCGTAGACACCGAAAATGCGGACCGTGATCAGCCCGGCCTTTTCGCAGTCGAGATAGAGGTTGGTGTCGGCGCCGAGATGTTCGGCATGCACCACCGTTCCCTTCCAGGCGCCGGACCTTGGATCCACGGTCAGATGCTCCGGCCGCACGCCGATCGTCTTGGCCGTCTCGCCCAATCTGGCGCCGTCGATGAAATTCATCTTCGGCGAGCCGATAAAGCCGGCGACGAACTCGTTTGCCGGCGAATTGTAGAGCTCCATCGGGCCGCCGATCTGCTCGATCTGGCCGGCGTTGAGCACGACGATCTTGTCGGCCAGCGTCATCGCCTCGACCTGGTCGTGGGTGACGTAGATCATCGTCGCCTTCAGCCGGCGATGCAGCTGCGCGATCTCCAGCCGCGTGTTGACGCGAAGCGCTGCGTCGAGGTTCGACAAGGGCTCATCGAAGAGGAACAGTTTTGGCTCGCGCACCACGGCGCGGCCGATGGCGACGCGCTGGCGCTGGCCGCCTGACAGCTCCGCCGGCCGCCGCTCGAGATACGGTTCCAGCGACAGCATCGACGAGGCGACGCCGATGCGGCGTTCGATCTCCGGGGCGGGCGTGCCGGCCTGCTTGAGGCCGAGGCCCATATTGTTCTTCACCGTCAGATGCGGGTAGAGCGCGTATGTCTGGAACACCATGGCGATGCCGCGTTTTGCCGGGGGCGTGGCCGAGACATCGGCGCCGTCGATCACCACCCTGCCGGAGGTCGAATCCTCCAGCCCGGCGATGACCCTGAGCAAGGTTGACTTGCCGCAGCCAGATGGGCCGACGAAGACGACGAATTCGCCGTCGGTCACTTCGAGGTTGATGCCTTTCAGCACCTCGACCGGCCCGAAGGCCTTCTTCACATTCTCGATTACCAGCGAGCCCACGGCTTCGTCCTTGTTCTAGAGTTTGCCCTACTAGAGCTTAACTGGGGCGCCGCTGCTCACGCTCTCATCGGCGGCAAGGCAGACGGCGAGCGATTTCACCGCGTCGTCCATGTGGCGGGTCAGGTCAATGTCTTCCCGGATCGCCTTCAGCACGAAGGCCTGTTCGAGATCGCAGAGGTCCTGGTGGCCGGGTTCGCCGTCCATCGACAGCATCTCGTCCGGCCTGGCGAACTTGCCGTCCGCGCCGGTCGCCGCACTGTGCAGGCGGATGGTCGAGGTCTTGGTGTGGGTGTCGATGTCGTCCGACTTCACACCTTCCTTCATGACGATCGACACGCAGCCATTGGGCGAAATCACGTCCTTCACGAAGAACGCTGTCTCCGAGATCATCGGGCCCCAAGCCGCCTCGTACCAGCCGACCGAGCCGTCGTCGAACAGCACCTGGAGATGGCCGTAATTGTACATTGTCGGCGCGATCTCCTCGGTCAGCCGCAGCCCCATGCCGCGCACCTCGACCGGCCTGGCGTCGGTGATCTGCAGCATCACGTCGAGATAGTGCACGCCGCAATCGACGATCGGCGACGTCGTCTGCATCAACTGCTTGTGCGTCTGCCAGGTCGGGCCTGACGATTGCTGGTTGAGGTTCATGCGAAACACGTAAGGGCCGCCGAGCTTGCGCGCCTCGGCGATCAGCCTGACCCAGGACGGGTGGTGGCGCAGGATGTAGCCGATCACCAATTTTCGGCCATTGGCCTTGGCCGCGGCGACGACGCGCTTGGCGTCCGCCACCGTCGTTGCGAGCGGCTTCTCGACGAAGACGTGGCAGCCGGCCTCGAATGCCTTCACCGCATAGTCGGCATGGCTGTCGGAATAGGTGGCGATGCAGGCGACATCCGGCTTTTCATCGCGCAACGCGTCGTCGAAGGAGCGCCTGATGCCATAGCCCGACAGCCCGTCCGGTAACGGCACGTCGGAGCGGTTGATCAGGGCCGCGATCTCGAAGCCCGGATTAGTGTGGTAGGCCAGCGCATGGCTACGCCCCATGTTACCGAGGCCTGCGACGACGACGCGAAGGGGCGATTTAGAGGTCACCTAACTACTCCAGATGTTCCAGTTGTTCCTTCTGAGAGGGTGTCACCCCACCCGGCGCTT
>NZ_JAMYQZ010000063.1:0-38484 GCF_040321145.1 Mesorhizobium sp. M0514 | reverse complement strand
ATTTCAGGTCGAACAGACCTGAAATCATCCGGCTCTAGTGTTTGACCGCGCCTTCTGTAAGGGCGCGTACGAAGTATCGTTGCAGGAGGAGGAACAGCACCACGACGGGCACGCTCATCATGAAGCTGGCCGCCATCAGGCCCGGAAAGTCCGTCGTATTCTCCGAGAAGAAACGTTGTATGCCGACCGGCAGGGTCAACTGCTCGTTCTTGGAAAGGAAGGTGTAGGCATAGATGTACTCGTTCCAGGCGCCAATGAAGGAATAGATAGCTGTGGCGATGATTCCGGGCGTCGAGAGAGGCATCACGATCAGGATGAAGGCCTGGAACCGGGTCGCCCCATCGATCCGCGCCGCCTGCTCGAGCTGCACCGGAATGTTGTCGTAAAAGCCCTTGAGCAGCCAGATCGCCAGCGGCAGGCCGAAGGTGAGATAGGTGAGAATGAGCGAGCCATGCGTGTTCACCAGCCCGATCGCGCGCATCAGGATGAAGAGCGGCACGAGAAAGATCACCGCCGGGAACATGTTGCGCAAAAGCACGGTGAAGAACAGGAAGTTTCGACCGGGGAAACGAAAGCGCGAAAAGGCGTAGGCCGCAGGAACGGCCACGATCACCGAAAGGATTGTGGTGACGGTCGACACGTAGAGGCTGTTCCAGAAAAAACGCAGGAAGTCCTGGCCGACGCTGTTTTGCGGATCGAGCAGCTTTTGGTAGCTGGCCAGGGTAGGCTCTTCCGGCCACCATTGCGGTGGGAACTGCATCGCCGCGAAGCCGGACTTGATCGAGGTGATCAGCATCCAGATCATCGGCAACGCGGTGTAAAGCAGCATGAACACGAGGAAGATGCGCCCGGCCCAACGCCATCCGTCGATGCGCATGCGGCGCCGGGCCGGACGTCGAGGGACTGTCTCGACGATCGTGCTCATGCGCTCCCCTCTTTGCGCTCGTTGCCGGCCAGCGCACGGACGTAGAAGTAGCCCAGCACCATCAGCATGAGGAACAGGAGTACCGAATAGGCCGATGCGACGCCCCATCGCTGCCGGCCGAAGGCGAGCTCATAAATGTGGGTGATCCAGATGTGCGAAGCGTTCGACGGCCCGCCACCGGTCATGATCCACGGGATGATGAAGGAATTGAAATTGGCCACTGCGAGCAGCAGGATCGTCACCGTCGAGACGTTGCGCAGATGCGGGAAGGTGACGTGCCAGAAACGCTGCCATGCATTGGCCCCGTCGACTTCCGCGGCGCGCAACAACTGGTCGGGGACCGTCTGCAAACCGGCCATCATCATGATCATGGCAAACGGAAACTCGCGCCAGATATTGACGACGATCAAGGAGGGCAGCACCGTGCTGACGTTGTCGATGAAGTTCGGCGGCCGGTCAGCCAATCCGAGGCCGACCAGCACCGCGCCGATGATGCCGAAGTCCGAATGGTAGATCCACTTCCAGATATAGGAGGCGGCAACCGCGCTGATGACCCAGGGAATGATCAGGATAGCGCGCAGGACACCCCGGCCGATAAACTCGCGGTGGAGGGCCAGCGCGGCGGCAAATCCCAAGGCAAAGGCAACGAAGGTAGATGCGATCGTCCAGATCAGGGTGTTCAAGGTGACTTTCCAGAACACCTGACTGGTGACGATGGCCGTGTAGTTGTCCAATCCGATAAAGGTCTTGTCGCGGAGCTGCAGGCCAGGCGGCGTCTTAAAGAACGACAGCTCGACCGTGTAGTAGATCGGATAGGCGATGACGATGAGCATCACGGCGATCGCTGGAAGCACGTAAGCGTAGTCGGCGCGATGCTCCCAGATATTCCGCAGCACGCCGGAGCTACCGGGTTGCAATCTTCGGCGAGCCTCGGCCTTGCCGGTCACGATCGTCACGATGGCGTGCCCTTGTTGTTAGGAGCAAACCGGCTGCACGCACTGTCGGCACAGCCGGTCGGATCGCAGGTCAGGCCCGGACTAGAGTCCGTCCATCAGGTTTTTCACCTTCTCGGCCGCATCGTCGGCAGCCTGGTCGACGGTCATCGCTCCGGTCAGGGCGTTCTGCAGCATGTCCGGGACGATGATATTCATGATCTCGGGCGACTGCGGCAGCGCCGGGAACGGAATGCCGTATGGCAACATCGAGGTGGTGACATCGAGGAACTTGATGTTGTCCAGACGTTCCTTCATCCATTTGGTCTTGAAGCCGTTGAGGTTGCCCGGGTTCGAGCCGGCATACGCCATCTTCAGCGACCATTCAGGGCTCGTCCACATGCAGATGATGGCCTTTGCAGCCGGCTCGTCCACCTTGCCGCCCTCGACATATTCGGGCTTCAGGATGTGAATGTTCGAGCCGCCAAACACGACGGCGCGCTTGCCGTCGGGGCCGGTCGGAATCAGGCCATAGCGCATGTTGTCGATGACGGTCTGCGCCTTCTCCTTGTCGGCGCCCGTTGCCTTCTTCTGCAGGTCGAGCATGACGTTATAGTCGGACGGGTGCGAGACCATCATGCCGAGTTGGCCGGCGACGAACAGGGGCTGGTTATCGGCCTGCTGGTTGGTGAGGGCCGAGACCGGAACCGACTTGTCGCGAACATACATGTCGTAGGAGGCTTGCAACGCCGCCTTGCTCTGCGGGCTATTGAGCTCGACCTCCTTATAGGTCGGGTTCGCGGAGGCTTCGTCGAAGACACCGCCGCCATAGGCCCATAGTTGCGGCATGAAGCGGTACGGCGTGTTGCCGGCGTTCTTGCGCGCCACGAGGCCGTAGCCGGCTATGCCGAGCTTGTCATGGATCTGCTTGGAATATTTGACGACGTCGTCCCAGGTCGCCGGAGCCTTGTCCGGATCGAGGCCCGCACGCTTGAAGATGTCGGCGTTCCAGATGAACGCCATCGTCTCATTGTTGGTGGGAATGCCGTAGGTCACGCCATCCCAGGTTACCGCCTTCATGGCGCCGGGCCAGAAATCCTCCGTGGGATAGCCCACATCTTCCGGCTTGAGCGGCTGCAGATAACCCTTCGAGGCGAACTCGGTTCCACCCAGGATTTGCAGGCGGACCGCCATCGGCGCGGCATTGCCCAGCAGCGCCGTGCGGAACTTGTCGAGAAGGTCGTTGTAGGTGAGGGCCTGATCCTCGAGCTGGATGTTCGGATAGGTCTTGCGGAAGGTCTCGAAGAAATCCTTGTAGTACTGACGCAGCAGGTCGGGGTCGCCCTCGAACACGCCCTGATACCAGAACGTCAGTCGCCCCTTGTAGTCGAGCGGAGTGACCTTGCCGCAATCGGCGGCCGTGTCGAAATCCTGTGTGCCGGCGATGGAGCGCACATATTCCGGCGACCACTTGCTCAAATCGACTGGCGGCGAACCCAGCGCCGATCCCGACATGAGCGACGCCATCAAAGCAGTGGCGACAGTGCCGCGCAGGACGGCACCGCCGAGTGTAATCCTCGTCATAGTATCCTCCCAGATTCTCCCATGCCGCTGTGCGCCAAGGGGCTCGTTCGACCGTGCGGGATGCGTCCTTCTGCTCAATGTATCCCTTCGATCATCTGGTACGTTTTCAGATCGTGGATTGCCTGTCAACGCACCCGATCGTACATTGTTTGCAAAACCCGTGTATGATATCGAGCATGTGATGTACTAATCGGGGGAGCCGGCTTTGGCCGAAACAAGCGATTTCAAAGCAGAGCCACCCGTGGGGATTGATCCCATCGGGGCGTCCAGCGAGGGCGCCTCGCTTTATGAACTGATCCGGGAAGACATCATCGAGGGACGGCTCGCCGCCAACGAACGACTTGTGGTTACCGATCTCGCCCGGCGTCACGGCACCTCGACCAACCCCGTACGCGAGGCGCTGCAGCTGTTGCGAGGGGAGGGCTTCGTCACCTTTGTCGCCAACCGTGGCGCGCGCGTCCGGCCCATAGACCAGGATTTTGTCCGGGATATCTACGAGATCGGAGTCCTGATCGAGCCGGCCCTGACGCGATGGTTCGTGAACATGGCGACCGGCGAGGACATCGCCGAACTCGAACGCATCCAGGCTCTGATCGAAGAGAACAACTTCACCGACACATTGCGGCACAGTGAACTGGATACCGCCTTCCACACCGTAATGTACCAGCGCCACTACAACCGCCATGCCGCCGAGCTTTGGTGGAAGCATCGCGAAGTGCTGCGAGCCGTGAGCCGGCGTTTCAATTTCACGCTCGCGCGGCGGGCCGCCATCATGCGTGAACACCGCGAGCTCATCGCGCATATCAAAGCCGGAAATGCCGACGAGGCGGCCGAACTCATTGCCCGCCATGTCGAGGGTTCCGGCCGGCACGTTCTCGAACAGATGCGTGCGCGCAACGCCGCTCGGGCCGGATAGAACTTCCAGCCCAGAAAATCATTGGTCCGGCCATCAGACAGAGGTAGTTGAGAGATGAAAATCACGAGCGTTCGGCCGTGGCTGATCAAGTCCGATGCTTCCTATTGGGGGGAGTTCCTGTTCGTCGAGGTGACGACCGACGAAGGGGTGAGTGGCTGGGGGGAAATCACCACCACCACAAGGCTCGCCAACCGCGCGCTGTGCACGATCCTGCGGCAGATCGGTGTTGCCGTCACAGGTGAGGATCCGGCGCGCATCGAGCATCTCTGGCACAAGATTTTCCGCAGCTTCACCTATATGGGCAGCCGCGGCGCCGCAGTCGAATGCGTGAGCGCTATCGACATAGCGCTCTGGGACATTCGCGGCAAAGTTCTAGGCAAGCCGATCTACGAGCTGCTGGGCGGACCGGTGCGCGATGAAATCGCGCTCTATACCCATCCCAACCAGGCCAAGTTTAACAGCAAGGAGGCTGTGGTCCGCGAAATTCGAGACATCGTCGAATCCGGACACACCGGGCTGAAGTTCGATCCTTTCCCCCACCAGGGCCGCATCGCCGATGGCTTGGCGCGCGAACAGCGGGACGGCTACCTCGATGGCGGCATGACCCGCAAGGACGAGCGCGAGGCTGCCGAACTAACGGCTTTGATCCGTGAAACGGCGGGGCCCGATGTCGACATTCTCATCGACGCGCATGGCCGCTTCGACGTCCCCACCGCCATTCGCCTCTGCCGAAGCCTCGAGGAAGCCGGCCAGATCGACTGGTTCGAGGAGCCTTGCCCGCCCGAGAGCCTCAATGCCCTGAAGCAAGTGCGCGAGAAGGTCAGCGCCCCTATCTCGTGGGGCGAGCGCGGCCACACCAAGTGGGATTTCGTGCCGGTGCTCGAGAACAGGCTTGCCGACTACATCATGCCGGACGTCACCTGGACCGGCGGCATTACCGAACTGAAGAAGATTTCCGCCCTGTGCGAAGCCTATTACATCCCGGTCTCGCCCCATGACGCCGCCGGACCGATCAACGTGGTTGCGGGAGCGCAGGTGATGATGACGGTTCCCAACTTCTACAAGCTCGAAACGTCCGAGTGGAACCTTGATAAATACAATCACCTCATCGACAGACCGCTCGACGTTTCGAACGGCAGCCTCAAGCTGACGTCGAAGCCGGGTCTGGGCGTCGAGATGAACCGCGACTACCTGCAGGCCCACGAGATAGAGCTTGGCTAGCAACGCTCATGCCGGCCGGGCGTGCGGGGCGCCACCAGTCAGAACGAGGATAAGCCATGGCAAAGACGGGTAGCGCCGGCGAGGCGCTCAATCGGGTAAATACGAACTCCAGGCCGAGCGACCTGTGCATCACCGACCTGCGCGTCGCCGAAATCGTCGGCGCACCGTTCACCTCGGCGCTGGTCAAGATCTACACCAACCAGGGCATTGTCGGCCTGGGCGAAGTGCGCGACGGCGCCAGCGCGACCTATGCGCTGATGCTCAAGAGCCGGTTGCTGGGCGAGAACCCTTGCGACGTCGACCGGCTGTTCCGCCGCATCAAGCAATTTGGCGGCCATGGACGGCAAGGTGGTGGTGTCTCGGCAGTCGAGATCGCGCTGTGGGATCTCGCTGGCAAGGCCTACGGCGTGCCGGTCTACCAGATGCTTGGCGGACGGTTCCGCGACAAGGTGCGGGTCTATTGCGACACCGACGCGGACAAGCCCAGCGGCACCGAGACCGGCAAGCGGCTCAAGGCGCGGATGGATCTTGGCTTCACCTTCCTCAAGATGGATCTCGGTCTGGCGCAGATCGCGCACATATCGGGCGCAGTGGTGGCGCCGGCCGGCGTGCTCGACGGTTTCCGCAGCCATGCCGCTCGCGGCCCGGCACGCACGCTGGACGAGCGCCGGGCGCGCAACGCCGCCTATGATGCGCAGAACGTGCCGCATCCCTTCACCGGCCTCCATTTCACCGAAAAGGGCCTCGACCTGCTCGATCAATATATTCACGAGGTCCGCGAGGTGATCGGCTACGAGGTCCCGCTCGCCATCGACCATGTCGGCCACATCTCGCTGCAGGACGGCATCCGTCTGGCCCGGCGGATCGAGAAATACGCGCCGGCCTGGCTCGAGGACGTGATCCCCTGGCAGTACACCGAGCAGTATCGGCAGCTGCAGCAGGCGACCTCGGTGCCGATCTGCACGGGTGAGGACATCTACCTCAAGGAAGGCTTCGAGCCACTGCTCAACGCCGGCATCTCGGTCATCCATCCGGATCTGCTGACCACCGGCGGCATTCTCGAGACCAAGAAGATCGGCGACGCGGCGCAGGAGCATGGCGTTGCCATGGCCATTCACATGGCGGAAAGCCCGATCGCGGCAATGGCCGCCGCGCATGTCGCTGTAGCCACGGAAAACTTCATGGCGCTCGAATATCACAGCGTCGAAGTCGACTGGTGGGACGATATCGTCACCGGCCTGCCCAAGCCGCTGGTCAAGGACGGCTTCATCACCGTGCCCGACAAGCCTGGTCTGGGCATCGACGACATCGTCGACGAAGTGATCAGCCAGCACCTGCAGCCCGGCGTCACCGGCATCTGGCAACCGACCGATCACTGGGACGACGAATATTCCTGGGACCGCACCTGGAGCTGACTCTACACTTCTTTCCTCGGAGGGAGAGGTGAACAGAAGGATGGACCATGATCTACGAACTTCGCATTTACGACTGCGTGCCGGGCCAACTGCCGGCGCTGCTCAAGCGTTTCAACGACCATACCTTGGCGCTGTGGGATAGACATGGCATTCGCCAGGCCGGGTTCTTCACCACGGTGGTCGGCGAAAGCAGCAATCGACTGACCTATTTCATCGCCTGGGAATCCCTTGCCGAGCGCGAAGTGAAATGGAAGGCCTTCACCACCGATCCGGCATGGCTCGAGGCCCGCGACGAGTCCGAGCGCGATGGCCCGATCCTGGCCAATATTTCCAGCCAGTTTCTCGCGCCAACCGCCTTCTCGTCGGTGAAATAGAGGACATCATGAAGATCACCGATCTCAGGTGCGCCGTCATCGGCAAGCATCCCATCGTGCGCATCGTCACCGACGAAGGCCTCCATGGCCTCGGCGAGGTTGAGTACACCAAGTCTTATCTCAAGCCCTGGGTGCTGCATTTCCGCGACGCGCTGATCGGCGAGGACCCGACCGATGTCGAACGCGTGATGTTGAAAATCCGCCAGCGCGGCTCGTTCAAGCCCTACGGCGCCGCCGTCAGCGCTATCGAGCATGCTCTGTGGGACATCGCCGGCAAGGCGGCAGGCGTTCCGGTCTACAAGCTGCTCGGCGGCAAGGTGCGCGACAAGGTGCGGGTCTATAACGGTTCCATCCGCAAGAAGCGCACCGGCGACAGGCCGGAGGATTACGCGGCCGACGTCAAATGGATGATGGAGCGGCCGGAAAACTTCTTCATGGTCAAGCAAGGCATCAGCTTTCATTCCAACATGAAGACCAGCGTCCCCGACTTCCACTACGGCGTGCGTCAGCCGCCGACCTATCACGGCGCGATGGACCAGGGGCAGATCAGCGAGCGCGGCATGGCGCATATGATCGAATGCGTCATCGCCATGAAGGAGGTGCTCGGCGACGAGGTCTCGCTGGCGCTGGATTGCGGCCCCGGCTGGTTCCTGCCCGACGCCATCCGCTTCGCGCGGGCCGTCGAAAAATACAATCTGATGTGGCTGGAGGACATGTTGACCGGCGACTATGTGCCGTGGGTCAACCCGCAAGCCTACCGCGAACTCACCACATCGACGTCCACCCCCATCCACACGGGCGAGCAGATCTACCTGCGCCATAACTTCAAGGAACTGATCGAGACGCAGGCGGTTCGCGTCATCGGTCCGGATCCCGCCGACATCGGCGGCATCGCCGAGCTCAAATGGGTGGCCGAGCACGCCTACATGCACTCGATCATGATGGCGCCGCACGGCACGGCGAACGGGCTGCTCGGCCTCGGCGCGCTGATCAATGTCTGCGCCACGCTGCCGGCCAACTACATCGCCTTCGAATATCCCAGCGCCTCCGACCCCTGGTGGGAGGACATCGTCATCGGCCTGCCCAAGGGGCAGATCGTCAGGGACAGTATGGTGGACCTGCTCGAAGCTCCGGGACTCGGCCTCGATATCGACGCCAAGGCAGCGAAGAAATACTTGGCGGAAGAGGACGCCGGTTTCTTCGACCGATAACGATCCGAGGCGACCTGAGCGTCAAGGGCTATCGAAGGGCTCGCATACATGGGTGGGCGTCCACGCCGTGGCGCCTATTTCGTTTCGGGCAGCATCTCGTCCATCAACTGCTTGACGGCCTCGGCGGATGTTTTCATCCCGGCTTCGTCCATGGCCCAACCGGCGAAGCGTTCCAGCAAGGTGGCGAACGTTACCAGGTCCTGCTCATCCCATCGTGCCAGCGATCCGGCGAAAATCCGCCATTTGGTCTGGCGCACCGCCGCCACGAGGCGCTCACCCTTGGCGGTGAGTTTGAGGCAGATGCGGCGGGCATCGCGTTGCGATGCGACACGGCAGGCATAGCCGCGTTCGACGAGGTCGGCCGCGATGCGGCTGGCGCGCGACGGATCGATCTCGAGGCGCTCGGCGATGACGCCAACCGTCACCTCATCCTGCTGGGTAGCGCTGAAAATCGGATTGTTCGCGATGGCGCTGATCGCATCGAGATGGCTCACTTCCAGCGAAGGGTCTACGCGCGCCAGGATCATGCGGCCGAAGTCGCGGCGCTGGATCGAGCGGCGCACCTTGCTCATTACCGCATCGATGGCGGCCACGGCCTCGGCCGCCGGTTCGGACAGGCCGCTGCCGCGCGCCAGACCGGCGAGGTCCCGATCGCCGCGCGTCTGGAACAGGGATGGAAATCGGTCCGGACTGCTGGATGCGTTGCTGCTCATCCATAGCGCGTTAGCAAGAATATATGCTGATGTCAATTATATGCTGAGCGCATATATCTGGTTGACACCTCTCGGCTGTGGGCACATAAATCGCGCCCCAAGCTACGGAGACACCGATGACTGTCGAGCAGACGCTGCCGGACACAGCGCCCGTGGAGGCCCAAGTCAGGCCCGACCTTACGACCTTGATCGTCTATTTCGGCGCGCTGATCGCCATGTTCATGGCAACCATCGACATGCAGATCGTCGTCACCGCCTTGCCCACCATTGCCGGCGAACTCGGCAATCTGCATTTGTTCGGCTGGGTCGGTGCCGCCTACCTGCTGTCGACCGCCGCGGTCTCGCCATTCTACGGCAAACTCGGCGACATGTATGGCCGCAAGAATGTCGTGCTGACGGCGATCGGCCTGTTCCTGCTGGGCTCGCTGGTCTGCGGCATGGCATGGTCGATGGAGAGCCTGATCGCCGCGCGCGTGCTGCAAGGCATCGGCGGTGGCGGCCTGATGGTCTCGGCCTTCGCCATGATCGGCGAACTGTTTTCGCCGCGCGACCGCGCGAAATATCAGGGCTACAGTTCGGCGGTGTTCGCGCTGTCATCAGTGCTCGGCCCGTTGGCCGGCGGCTACATCACCAGCCTGTTCGGCTGGCGCTGGGTGTTCCTGGTCAATCTGCCGATAGGCATCATCGTGCTGGCGGTGCTGGCCTTCGCCATGCGCAGCCGGTTCAACGAGAAGCGGCACCGCATCGACTATCTCGGCGGCGCGCTGCTCGCCATCGGCACGACGGCGATCGTTTATTGGGGCTATCACGTGCTCGACCCCAACGGACCGGACCTCATCACCTTCGCGCTGCCGCTGCTGGCAGTGGCCGCCATCACCTTGTTCGTCATGGTCGAGCGGCGGGCCGAAGAGCCGATCTTACCTCTGCGGCTGTTCGGCAATTCGACGGTCAGCATCGTCTCGGGCGTGTCGCTGGTCGCCGGAACGGTGACGCTGGGTATGTTCTTCTATTTCGCCCTCTACATGCAGACGCTGACGGGCCTGAGCCCGGCCGAGGTAGGCTTCCTGTTCCTGCCGGCGTCGCTCACGTCCATGGTCATTTCGATCGTGGCCGGGCGGGTGATCGCGGCAACCGGACGCTACAAATGGATGCCGGTGGTCGCCATGGGTATCGGCGGGTTTCTGATGCTGGGCTTCGTCCTCACCAACCAGCACACGCCGATCTGGGTGCTGGCGACGATGATGGCAGTGTTCGGCATCAGCATGGGCCTGCAGTTCCAGGTGCTGATCGTGGCGATCCAGGCGGCAGCACCCCTACAGGATATCGGCGCGGTGACATCGCTGATCACCCAGGCGCGGACGCTCGGAGCATCGCTCGGACTGGCGCTGAACGGCGCGGTGATGATCTGGGCGCTGAACCGGCAGACAGCCGAGCTTCCTGCAGACGCCGCCGCCCTGCTGCCGGGTGGCCTGAACGGGTTGACGCCGCACCTCGCATCGAGCCTGCCGGGCGCGATCCGCGAAGTGGTGCTCGACCATTACTCCAGTGGCTTCAACGTGATGTTCATCTGGGTGGCGGCGCTCTATTTCGTCGCCATGGGGCTGACGCTGCTGCTCGAGGACAAAGAGATCCCGAAGCGGGCCTGAGCCAAAGCTTGTGTCATGCGCTGGGTTTAGGCATTTGGCGATGATCTGAAATCACCGAGGAGGACAGCCATGATCATCGACACTCATCTGCACCTGATCGACCTGTCGGCGCTGCGCTATCCCTGGCTCAGCCGCGAGTCGGCGCTCAACCGCGATTTCCCGCACGCAGAATATGCGATCCAGGCCCGCCGCGCCGGTATCGAGGCCGCGCTGCATATGGAGGTCGACGTCGATGAAGCCGACATCCAGGCCGAGACCAGCCATGTGAAGGCGCAGTCGCTGGAGAAGGGCAGTCTGTTGCGCGGGGCGATCGCCTCCTGCCGCCCGGAGGAGGCCGGCTTCGCCGCCTATCTCGGGCGCCAGCAAGCCGACCCTTTCGTCAAGGGGTTCCGCCGCGTGCTGCATGTCATGCCGGACGAGCTTTCGGACAGCGTTCTGTTTCGCGAAAACATCAAGCGGCTTGCCGGCACAGGCCTGACCTTCGACCTCGTCGTCCTGCCGCATCAAATTCCAAGGGCGGTTGCGCTCGCTGATCTGGCGCCGGATGTGCAGTTCGTGCTCGACCATTGCGGCGTGCCCGACATCAAGGCCAGTGCGGAACATCCGTGGCGCGAGCATTTGACCGAGATCGCGCGGCGTCCCAATGTCATCGGCAAGATCTCCGGCGTCGTCGCCTATGCCGATGCCGGCTCATGGACCGTCGAGACCTTGCGCCCCTATGTCGAGCACACGATCGGCATTTTCGGCTGGGACCGCGTCGTGTGGGGCAGCGACTGGCCGGTGTGCACGCTTGGCGGTGGCCTTGCCACCTGGGTGGCGGCGACACACGCGCTGATCGCGGGCGCCAGCCCTGAGGAGAGGACGAAATTGCTGTCGGGCAATGCCAAGCGGATGTGGAAGCTGTAGCGCGGTCGGACACCGATTGCCTGCAAGCGCGCAGAACGCCATCATAGCGCTACTTCACGCCAATACCTGCCGTCAGGCCGCCATCGATCCTGTAGTCCGCGCCGGTGCAGAAACCGGCCTTCGACGAGCACAGGAAGGCGATGAGTTCCGCCACTTCCTCCGGTTCGCCGATACGGCCGAGCGGATGCGCCGCGCCGAACCGCTTGTAGGCCTCTTCGACATCGGCATCGCTGCCGCCGTCACCGCGCGCAGCCTTCTCCAGGATCGGCGTGCGGATCGAGCCCGGGCTGACCGAATTGACGCGGATGCCTGATGCCGCGTAGTCGAGCGCCAGCGAGCGCGTCAGCGTGTGGATGGCGCCCTTGGTCGTGGCATAGGCGGCGACGTTCTGCTGGCAGGCAAAGCCCTGCACCGAGGCGACGTTGACGATGGCGCCGCCTCCGCGCTTGATCATTTCCGGAATGCCGAAATGCGCGGTCAGGTAGATCGAGCCGACATTGACCGTCATCGTTCGGTTCCAGGTTTCCCAGTCGGTGGTCGTCGCCGTGCCATAGGGATGGACGGCGGCTGAATTGACGATGACATCCAGGCCGCCGAACTTCGCGACGCCAGCCGCGACCGCGTCGCGCACCTGATCGGAAACGGCGACGTCGGTGTCGATGACCAGCGCTGCTGCTCCAGTGCTTTCCAGTTGCGCTTTCAATGACGCGTTGGCGGCGCGGTCGATGCCGCAGGCGATGATTGCGGCGCCACCGGCCGCAAGGCGTGTGGCGGTTGCCAGGCCGATTCCGGTCGTCCCGGTCACCAGGGCGACCTTGCCGTCGAAATCCATCATTTCTAAAAACTCCTCCATTTTCTATCGACTCCCATCGGGGTCCAACAATAAGTTGCCAACCTCTCGCAGAAGGAAAGCCGAAAATGGAACAATGCTGGCGCTGGTATGGGCCCGATGATCCGGTGACGCTCGATCATGTCAAGCAGGCGGGCGCCACCGGCGTGGTCTCGGCGCTCCACCATATCTATGACGGCCGGGCGTGGCCTGAGGCCGAAGTGCTGGAGCGCAAGCGCATTATCCAGGAAGCAGGACTGACCTGGTCGGTCGTCGAGAGCATTCCGGTCCACAATTCCATCAAGATCGGCGCGCAGGAACGCGAGCGCTATGCCGGCTATTACCGCGATTCGATCCGCGCGCTGGCCAAGGCCGGCATCGCCACGATCTGCTACAATTTCATGCCGGTGGTGGACTGGACCCGCACCGATCTTGCCTACCGGCTGCCGACGACAGGCTACGCCCTGCGTTTTGATGCCGTTGATTTCGCCGCCTACGATCTGTTCGTGCTGAAGCGCAAGAACGGAGCTGACAGCTACACGCCGGCGCGTATTGCGCAGGCGGAAGCGCGGCTGAAGGAATTGCCGCCCGAGAAGATCGACCAGATCGAGCGCAATCTGATCGCCGGCCTGCCGGCTACAGAGCGCAAGTATGACCGCGACAGTTTTCGCGAGGCGCTTGCGGACTATGACGGGATCGGGCCGAAGGAGTTGCGCGACAACCTCGCGTGGTTCCTGCGCGAGATCATTCCGGTGGCGGAAGAGGAGGGGGTGCGCATGTGTATCCACCCCGACGATCCGCCGTTTTCGCTCTACGGCCTGCCGCGCGTCGTTTCGACCGCCGAGGATGCGCGTTTCATTCTCAATGCCGTCGACAGCCAGGCCAATGGGCTGACGTTCTGCACCGGGTCCTACGGCACGCGCGCCGACAACGACATCGTCGCCATGGTCAAGGAATTCGCCGACCGCATCCACTTCGCCCATCTGCGCAACATCACCATCGAGGATGACGGCTCGTTCTACGAGGCCGAGCATCTCGAAGGCGGCACCGACATGGCGCATGTCATCCTGGCGCTGATGCAGGAGGAGGCGCGCCGCCGCAAGGAGGGGCGCGCCGACTGGCAAATCCCGATGCGGCCGGACCATGGCCACCTGCTCGCCGACGATATCGGCAAGACAAGGATCAATCCCGGCTACTCGCTGATCGGGCGCCTGAAGGGCTTGGCCGAATTGCGCGGCATCATGCGGGCCGTGGAAACGTTTGGGCTGGCTTGAAGGGGCAACGAACTGCGTTCAATGCCGACGCCGGCTCAGCGTGCGTCGCTGTAGATAATGCGGCCGGCGCGGAATGTCGTCCGATGACAATCAGATACCACGCTCGATCACGATCGCCCGGTCGCGGTGAGGCTCGTGATACAGCCGGTTGCCCTCATGGATTTGCACGGCCCTTAGTACGGCGCGCGGCTCGCTGACGGACGAGGAACCTAGCCGTTCGCCCCACGACCTGGCGGCGTGCTATTGTGTAGTGAAGTTCCGTTGCCCCGAGGCGAGCTAGAGGGGTACTCGGAAATCAAGTATGAATCACGAATAATGCAGTATTGATTTACGTTCGCGCAAGCAAGGGAACTGTAGTGATGGATGGGTACGACGGTCGTCGGAATGCGTTAAAGAAACTATACGTTTTCTCGATGTTTTTCGTTTTATTCACTTCAACATTGGTTATTTACGGAATTGGCGGATGGGTGGTTGCGTTTGGCAGCAGTGACTTCCGAGAAAGCCATGGTAGGAGAGGTATTTTTTTGGTTTTGTTAGCATGCTGCATGTTTTATGGATATATAAACTATGACGAACATGAAATAAAAATCAGAATAAAACGGGATGAGCGCAAAGCTCTTTTGATGAGATTTAAGTAGATTGTTTTAATTATATTTGTGTCCTTGTTTGTCCTTTTAATTGCCTAGAGATAATCTCACTATCGGAATGCGCCCAATCATGGCGAAAGGCCATGCACTTGAACACGGGACCACACAAGACACCTCCGATTGCCAGGTTGACAGAAAGCTGACAATGTATCATATCCGAAAAGCTGAGTATGTATCATATTATTCAGCGCTAGGAGAAAGACCGGCAAAGCCGGCGTCCCAGGGAGGCAATTTTGGGAGAGGCTATCAGCCAGTGGAGCAATTGGTCGGGCTATGTCACGGCCACGCCGCAGGCTTTTGCCGAACCGCAGAGTCTCGATGAGCTGAGTGGTGCCATTCGCAACGCGCCGGGACCTGTTCGATTCGCTGGCACGGGCCATTCCTTCACGCCTCTGGTTAAGAATGACGGGACGATCCTGTCGCTTGATCGCTTCGAGGGCCTGAGGTCGCACGATCCCGAAAGGCTGACAGCACGGGTCGGCGCCGGCACCAAGATCGGCGCGCTGGCAAAGCTGTTGCACGGCGTCGGCCAGGCGCTGCCGAACATGGGCGACATCGACAAGCAGGCGTTCGGCGGGGCGCTGGGCACCGCCACCCACGGCTCGGGCATCACGCTCGGCGCTTACCATACCCAGCTCGAGGCGATGCAGATCGTCGACGGGCGTGGCGCCGTGAAAGAGTTCGACCGTGCCAAGAGCCCCGACATGATCGAAGCCATGGGCGCTTCGCTCGGCGCTTTCGGCGCCGTCACCGAAGTGACGATCCGCAACGTGGCGAGTTACCGGATGCGGCACCGCCGCTGGACGGCGCCGATTGCCGATGTGCTTGCGCAATTCGAAAGCACCATGACGGCGCATCGTTCGGCCGAGTTCTACTATGTGCCGTTTTCCGGCCAGGCGCTGCTGATTGCCAGCGACATCACCGAGGCGCCGGCGACGGTGCGTCCGCCGACGGAAGACGACGATGCGGTGACGACGCTGAGAAAACTGCGCGACTATCTCAGCTGGCTCCCTTGGCTGCGCCGCCGTCTCATCGGCTCGGCCTTCGCCAAGGTGCCGGCCGAGGATTATGTCGAGGAGTGGCTGAAGGTCTTCACCTCCGAGCGCAACGTCAAGTTCAACGAGATGGAATACCACCTGCCGTTCGAGGAAGGGGCGGCCGCACTCAGCGAAATCATTGCGCTGCTCGAGACGCGGTTTCCAGAGGTCTATTTTCCGATGGAGGTGCGCGTCGTCGCGCCCGACAATGTCTGGCTCAGCCCCTTCTACAAGCGCCCGACCTGTTCCATCGCCATCCATCACGGCGTCGAGCGCGATCCGATGGCGTTCTTCAACGCCGCCGAGCCGATCTTCAGGAAGCGCGGCGGCCGCCCGCATTGGGGCAAGATGCACAGCCTGACATCAAGGGAATTGAGCGCGCTCTATCCGCGCTGGAACGATGCGATGGCGGTCCGCCGCGAGATGGACCCGGACAACCGCTTCGTGTCGCCCTATATTGCCAGGCTGCTCGGCGTCGCGGCATGAGCCTGACCGACACCTATTTCGCGGAAATGTCGGGCGCGCTCAGGGCAGCCGGGATCTTTCAGCCTTGCCTGGTGCTCGATCTCGACCGGCTCGATCACAACATCGCTGCGATCAAGGCGAAGTTCGCCACGGGCCTCGATCTGCGCCTCGTCGACAAGTCGCTGCCATGCCTGCCGCTGATCGACTATATCCGCGCGGCGTTTGCGACCGACAGGCTGATGACCTTTCATCTGCCGATCAGCGCCGAGATGCTGAAAGTGTTTCCCCAAGTCGATCTCCTGTTGGGCAAGCCGATGCCGGTTGCCGGCGCCAGGCACGCGCTGACGAAGGGCGTTCTCGCCGGGCTCGGCGAAGCTACGTCGCGCATCGTCTGGCTGATCGATACCGAGGAGCGGCTGGCCGCCTATGGCTCGCTTGCCGCCGAGCTCGACCGCGAGCTGCGCGTCTGCTTCGAGGTCGATGTCGGCCTTCATCGCGGCGGTATCAGCGATCCCGACTCACTGGCCCGGGCAGTTTCCGCGTTGGCGAATTACCCGCGGCTGAAATGCGAAGGCGTCATGGCCTACGAGGCGCATATCGGCCATATCCCCAAACTGCTGGGAGGACCGGCCAAGGCGCGCGTCAAGGCGATCAGCCTGTTTCGCCAGTATGTCGCTTGCCTTGCCGCCGACCAGCGCAAGATCCTCAATCTTGGCGGCAGCAGCACCGCATTGCTCTATGACAGCTGGGTCGGCGCCAATGAATTGTCCATCGGATCGGCTTTTATGCTGCCGACCGATTTCGATGTGCCGAGCCTCAGCCAATTGCGGCCTGCCGCATTCATCGCGACGCCGATCCTGAAAGTGGTCGATTCCCAGGCGCCGGGCCTCGACCAGCGCTCCTGGCTGCTGCAGAAGCTCGGGCTGTTGCCGCGGCGCGGCTGTTTTCTCTATGGCGGAAAATGGATGGCGAAGCCCGTCCATCCCGTGGGGATGAAGACCGACAAGACGTTCGGCTTTTCGACCAATCAGCAATTCATGGCGCTGCCCGACAACGTCAATGTCGGGCCTGACGACTACGCCTTCCTGCGTCCGACGCAGAGCGAATTCGTGCTACAGCAGTTCGGTTCGATCCAGGTCTATTCCGGCGGGAAATTCGTCGAGCAATGGGCCGCACTGCCGTTTTCGTAGAGCAATTCCAGGAAAAGTGTGAAGCGGTTTTCCCACAGGAATTGCGTCAAACAAAGAGATCGAGGTGGAGGAGGATAGGATGGTTGCCAAGGCAGTCAAAACCCAGCCCGTGCAGCCTGAATGGGCAGCCGAACTCGACCTCGCGCTCACCGATCTCGACGCCAGGAAGGACGACTGGGCGCAGACCTCGAATGGCGAGCGGATCGCCTTGCTGCGGCAGGTCAAGGATCACATCCGCGAGGTCGCCGAGGCGTGGGTCAAAACCGCGACGCGCAAGAAGGGCATCCCGACCGGCTCGCCGCTGGAAGGTGAGGAATGGCTGGCTGGCCCGGCGGCGCTGATGGATGGCTGCAACCAGTTCATCCACACGCTGAGCCTGATGGAGGGCAAGAAGTTCCTCGACAGACTGCCGGTCCGCACCTTGCCTAGCGGACAGGTGGCGGTGACGGTGGTTCCGAATTCGCTTTGGGACAAGGTGCTGTTCACCGGGCTGAAGGCAGAGATCTGGATGCAGCCCGGCGTGACCAAGGCGAACCTCGCCGCAAACACCGCATCGGCCTATGACGCGCCGCGCACCAGCCGCAAGGGCAAGATCGGCCTCGTGCTCGGCGCCGGCAATGTCGCCTCGATCGCGCCGCTCGACTGCCTGCACAAGCTTTTGGTCGAGCACCAGGTGGTTCTGCTCAAGATGAACCCGGTCAATGATTACCTCGTTGATTTCCTGCGGCCGGCGCTGCGGCCGCTGATCGAATTCGGCGCGCTGCGCATCGTGCGCGGCGGCACCGATGTCGGCGCGTATCTGTGCAACCACGATCTCGTTGACGACATCCACATCACCGGTGCCGCCGCCTCGCATGACGCGATCGTCTGGGGTCCCGGCGAGGAGGGCCGCAAGAACAAGGCGGCGGGCACGCCGCGCAACAGCCGGCGTATCACCTCTGAGCTTGGCGGCGTGGCGCCGACCATCGTGGTGCCCGGCCCATGGTCGAATGCCGACATCGCCTACCATGCCGAACTGATCGCCACACAGAAGCTCAACAATTCCGGTTTCAACTGTATCGCCTGCCAAATGCTCGTGTTGCCCGAAGGCTGGGACAAATCCGACGCGCTTCTGGCGGCCCTCGAAAAGATGATGCAGAAAGCCCCGTCGCGCCCGGCCTATTATCCCGGCGCGACCGAGCGCCTCGCCGCCTTCGAGGCGCATGCCGACAGCGTACAGAAATTCGAGCGGCCCGGCGGGCCGGCCTGCGTGGTGGTGCCGTTCCGGCCGGGCACGGATACCTATCTCGAAAATGCCGAGGTGTTCGCGCCGGCGCTCAGCGTCATGCGGCTGCCGGCGGGCAATGCGGAATCCTATCTGCGCGCCGCTGTCGCCTACGCCAATGAAAAGCTGCACGGCACGCTTGCCGCCAACATCCTCATCCATCCCAGGACGATCGCCGAGATCGGCCGGCAGCGCTTCGAGGAAATCATTGCCGAACTGCGCTATGGCGGCATCGGCATCAATTCCTGGAGCGGCGTTCTGTTCGCGCTGCTGCGCCCGACCTGGGGTGCTTTCCCTGGCCACACGCTCGACGACGTGCAGAGCGGCATCGGCGTCGTCCACAACACCTATTTGTTCGACAGACCGGAACGCAGCGTGCTCGAAGCGCCGTTCCGCATCATGCCGAAGCCGGCCTGGTTCCTGACCCACAAAAGGGCACACATGGTCGGCCGCCTGATCACCGAGTTCAACTACCGGCCGAGCCTCATGAAGCTGCCGCGCATTATCTGGAACGCGCTGCGCGGCTAGCAACGAGCATCCGATCTCAAAAACAAAAGCCGGCACAGGAGCTACGACAATGGCTGACGCGGATGCAATCATCGTTGGCGGCGGGCTGGCCGGCCTGGCCGCAGCCGCGGAACTCGGCGATGCCGGCAAACGCGTGATCATCGTCGAGCAAGAGGGTGGCGGTTTTCTCGGCGGCCAGGCATTCTGGTCGCTCGGCGGCCTGTTTTTGGTCAACACGCCCGAGCAACGCCGCCTGCGCATCAAGGACAGCCGCGACCTCGCCTGGCAGGATTGGCTGGGCTCTGCCCAGTTCGACCGGCCCGAGGACCATTGGCCAAGGAAAGTGGCGGAAGCCTATGTCGATTTCGCCGCCGGCGAGATGCGGCCGTGGCTCTACGCCATGGGCATGCGCTGGTGGCCGGTGGTCGGCTGGGCCGAGCGCGGCGGCGCGCTGGCCAATGGCCACGGCAATTCAGTGCCGCGCTTCCACCTGACATGGGGCACTGGGCCGGGCGTGGTCGCGCCGTTCGAAAGGCGCGTGCGCGAGCACGTCGCCAAAGGGCTGATCACTTTGAAATTCCGTCATCAGGTCAGCCGGCTGATCAAGACCAACGGCGCGGTCACCGGCGTCGCGGGCGAAATTCTGGAGGCATCCGATGTCGAGCGCGGCAAGCAGTCGAGCCGCACGGCCGTCGGCGATTTCGACCTTTCGGCCGGTGTCGTGATCGTCACCTCCGGCGGGATCGGCGGCAATCATGAGTTGGTTCGCAAGGTCTGGCCGGTCGGGCGGCTGGGGCCAGCGCCGAAGCGTATGGTTGCCGGCGTGCCGCACCATGTCGACGGCCGCATGGTGGCGATCACCCAGGACGCCGGCGGGGCCGTCATCAACGCCGACCGCATGTGGCACTATGTCGAGGGGATCAAGAACTGGGATCCGATCTGGCCGAACCACGGCATTCGCATCCTGTCGGCGCCGTCGCCGCTATGGTTCGATGCTCTGGGACAACGCATGGAGGCGCCGTTCTTCCCGAGCTTCGATTCGCTCGGCACCTTGAAGCGTATCCTGTCGACGGGACACGATTATTCCTGGTTCGTGCTGAGCAAGACGATCGCTTCGAAGGAGTTCGTGCTGTCGGGTTCGGAGCAAAACCTAGACTTTACGGCCAAGGATTGGCGGGCCGTGCTGAAGAACCGGCGCGGCGGCAAGGCGCCACCATCGGTGGCAGCGTTCCTGGAAAAGGGCGAGGACTTCGTCGTCCGCGACAACCTGGCCGACTTGGTCGCCGGGATGAACGCGCTGTCAGGCGACAATCTGCTCGACTACGACGGGCTCAACGCCCAGATCGTGGCGCGCGATCGAGAGGTCGACCATGCCTATACCAAGGATGCGCAGGTCACAGCCATCCGCGGCGCCCGCAACTACATCGGCGACAAGATCTTCCGGGTGACCAAGCCGCACAAGATACTCGATCCCAGGCACGGGCCGCTGATCGCGGTGCGCCTCAAAATCCTGACGCGCAAAACGCTTGGCGGCCTGCACACCAATCTCAATTCGCAGGTTCTCGATGGCAATGGCGCGCCCATTGCCGGGCTCTATGCGGCAGGCGAGGTGGCCGGCGGCGGTGGCGGCGGCTATCACGGCTACAATGCGCTGGAAGGGACATTTCTCGGCAGCTGCATCTTCTCCGGCAGGAACGCAGGCCGGCACGCCGCGGGCAGGTGACGCGGCTGGCGGGCCAAGAAAAGGTCGATGAGAACAGGACATCCGCCATGTTCCATGGATAGCGACTGCTTTCGATCGCTTGCGGCAACCCAGGCGGTCAGCGAGTTGCGGCTTGCCGGCGCCGACGGTTCCCATGCGCTGGTGCTCGGCGCTGCGGCCCATCAGAGGCCTGCGTTACGCTGGCGCCACCGCGAAATTGAGCTTGAGGTCCTGAAGGCCTGGCCGCAAGGTCGGCCGGGCTACCACTCGGCGAAGGAGCCGTCCTTGTGACGCCAGACCGGGTTGCGCCAGCGGTGGCCTTCCTTGGCCCTTTCCTTGACGTAGTCCTCGTCGATTTCGACGCCGAGGCCGGGACCATCGGGGATTGCGACATAGCCATCCTCGTAGCGAAAGACGTCCTTGTTGGCGGCATAATCGAGCAAATCGTTTGCGGCGTTGTAGTGGATGCCGAGGCTCTGTTCCTGGATGAAGCAGTTGTAGCTGACGGCATCGAGCTGCAGGCAGGCGGCGAGCGCGATCGGGCCGAGCGGGCAGTGCGGCGCGACCGCAATATCATAGGCCTCGGCCATCGCCGCGATCTTGCGGCATTCGGTGATGCCACCGGCATGCGAGAGGTCGGGTTGGATGATGTCGACGGCGCCTTGTTCGAACACCGATTTGAAATCCCAGCGGCTGTAGAGCCTCTCGCCGAGTGCGATCGGCGTCGAGCCGAGGGCGGCGATCTCCTTCAGCGCCTCGCGATTTTCGCTCAGCACCGGCTCCTCGATGAACATCAGCCGGTAGGGTTCCAACTCCTTGACCAGCATGCGCGCCATCGGCCGGTGGACGCGGCCGTGGAAATCGACGGCGATGCCAATGTTGGACCCAACGGCCTCGCGCACCATGGCGACTCGTTCGACAGCCGCATCTATTCTGTCATGGTTGTCGACGATCTGCAGTTCCTCGGTGCCATTCATCTTCAGCGCCTGAAAACCGCGCGCCACCACTTCCCTGGCGCCATCAGCCACTTCCGCCGGCCGGTCGCCGCCGATCCAGGAATAGACCTTGATGCTGTCGCGCAGCTTGCCGCCGAGCAGTTCGTGCACAGGCACGCCGAGCGCCTTGCCCTTGATGTCCCATAGCGCCTGGTCGATGCCGGCAATGGCGCTCATCAGGATCGGCCCGCCGCGGTAGAAGCCGCCGCGATGCATCACCGTCCAATGGTCCTCGATCAGGCGCGGGTCCTTGCCGATCAGATAATCGCCAAGTTCCTTGACCGCTGCCTCGACCGTCAGCGCACGGCCTTCGACCACAGGCTCGCCCCAGCCGGTGACGCCGGCATCAGTCTCGATCTTCAGGAACAGCCAGCGCGGCGGGACGATGTAGGTGGTGAGCGAGATGATTTTCATGCTGGTCTCAGTTGTTCTTGAGTTTCTTGGCGCTGACCAGGTCGCGCGCCGCAAGGTCGAGGATCCGGCCTGCCGCCGCACGCGCCGCCGCGGCATCGCGCATGCGCAGTGCCTCCACCACCTCGCGGTGCGCCGCCACTGCTTCCATGCGCCGAGCGAGCGAAATGGTCGCCGTTGCTTCAAGCGAGAATTTCAGCCCGGTGTCGATCAGATTGCCGATCTGGCGGAAGATCGGGTTGTGGCTCGCGGCATAGACGATCTGGTGGAAGGTGATGTCCGAGCGCGAGAAGGCGGCGAGATCCTCGCCGGCATTGGCCATGCCGCGCCAGGCGGCTTCGAGATCGGCGATCTCCTGCAGCGTCGCACGAGTCGCCGCCAGTTCAGCTACCAGAGGTTCGATGGCGCGGCGCGTCTCGAGGATGGCGTCGAACAATTTGTCGTCCAGCGCATGCGGCGCGTGCCAGGCCAGCACCTGCGGGTCGATGATGTTCCAGTTGTCCTGTTCACATACAACCGTGCCGATGCGCGGCCGCGACAGCACCAGCCCCTTGGCGGCCAGCACCTTCAGCGCCTCGCGGATGACGGTGCGGCTGACGCCATATTCGACGCCGAGCTCGTTTTCGGTCGGCAGAGACGAGCCGGCGGGATAGCGTCCGGAAAAGATGTCTGAGGCAAGCGCCTTGGTCACATCGGGCATGACGCGCGGGCGGCGGGTGTCGCCTGATGCCTTCTTCGAAGTTTCGGTCACCTCAGCCCTCCTCCAAGGCGGCGAAACCACTGATCTCGCGTCCCCGGCCTTACCGGATGCGGATGATTTGCGCCAGCGATCCCTTGTCAGAGCATGTAGCTCAATTATCATACCAGATCAATTGACGAGTATGATAAAAAGAATTAGAGACTCTGCATCCGGGCTGAGCGCCCGGCCATCGCTGGGAGGTAATCATGCGACTTCTGAAGACCGCGCTCGTCGCGGGCGCGCTTGCCGTGCTGTCCGTCACGACCATCGCTGCATATGCTCAGGACACCAAGATCGGTTTCATCGTCAAACAGCCGGAAGAACCGTGGTTCCAGGACGAATGGAAGTTCGCCGACCAGGCCGCCAAGGAGAAGGGTTTTACCCTGGTCAAGATCGGCGCCGAGGACGGTGAGAAGCTGATGTCGGCGATCGACAATCTGGGCGCGCAGGGCGCGCAAGGCTTCATCGTCTGCACGCCTGATGTGAAGCTCGGCCCCGGCATCGTCGCCAAGGCCGCCGCAAACAATCTCAAGCTGATGACCGTTGACGACCGTCTGGTCGGCGCAGACGGCAAGGCGCTGGAAGACGTGCCGCATATGGGCATTTCGGCGACCAAGATCGGCGAGGCCGTCGGCCAGGCGATCGTCGACGAAATGAAGGCGCGCGGCTGGAAGGCCGACGAGGTTGGCGCCATCCGCGTCTCCTATGATCAGTTGCCGACCGCCGTCGACCGGGTCGAAGGCGCCATCTCGGTGCTCAAGGCCAACGGCTTCAAGGCCGAGAACATCTTCGACGCGCCTCAGGCCAAGACCGACACCGAGGCTGCACTGAATGCGGCGACGGTGGTGCTCAACGCCCATGCCGACATCAAGAAGTGGGTCTCCTTCGGCCTCAACGACGAAGCCGTGCTCGGCGCCGTGCGCGCTTCCGAAAGCGTCGGCATCCCGGCCGAAAACGTGATCGGCGTCGGCATCGGCGGTGCGGATTCGGCGATCAACGAGTTCAAGAAGCCGACCGCCACCGGCTTCGTCGGCACGGTGATCATCTCGCCGAAGCGTCACGGCTACGAGACTGCGCTCAACATGTATGACTGGGTCGCCAACAACAAGGAACCCGAGAAGCTCATCCTGACCGCCGGTGCGCTGGCCAAGCGCGACGACTACCAGACGGTCCGCAAGGGTCTCGGCATCGAATAATCCTCCCTGTACAAACAGGCGGCGGCTCACAGTCGCCGCCTGTTTGGCATGGCAAAAGGATAGGCGCCCCATGTCCTTTCTCGACTTCTCGGAAATCACCAAGACCTATCCGGGCGTCAAGGCGCTGTCGGACGTCTCGTTCGGCGTCGACAAGGGCGCCGTGCACGGCCTGATGGGCGAGAACGGCGCCGGCAAATCCACGCTGATCAAGATCCTGTCCGGCGACCAGCATGCCGATGACGGCGAGATCCTCATCGACGGCAAGATGCAAGCCTATGCAACGACGCGAGATGCCTTCGACAATGGCGTCATCGTCATCCACCAGGAACTGCAGCTGGTTCCCGAGCTCACTGTTGCCGAAAACCTCAGCCTCGGCCGCTTCCCCGCCAACGCCGGCATCATCGCCCGTGCCAGGATGCTGGACGATGTTGGCGCCAAGCTGAAATCAGCCGGCATCGACATCGATATCAGCCGCAAGGTCAAGACGCTGTCGATCGGCGAGCGCCAGATGGTCGAGATCGCCAAGGCGATCATGCTCGACGCGCGCGTCATCGCTCTGGACGAGCCGACCTCGTCATTGTCGTCGCGCGAAAGCGAAATCCTGTTTGCGCTGATCGACCGCCTGCGCGGCGAGGGCAAGGTCATCATCTATGTCTCGCACCGGCTGGACGAAGTGTTCCGCCTCTGCGACAGCCTGACCGTGCTGCGCGACGGCAAGCTCGCGGCGCACCATGCGTCGCTGAAAAACGTCACACGCGACCAGGTCGTCGCCGAAATGGTCGGCCGCGAAATCTCCGATATCTGGGGGTTTCGCCCACGCCCGGCCGGCGATGTCCGGCTGAAGGTCGACGCTGTTTCCGGAGTAAAACTGACGACGCCTGCCAGCTTCGAGGCAAGGGCCGGCGAGATCGTCGGCTTCTTCGGCCTGATCGGCGCGGGGCGCTCGGAACTGATGCGGCTGGTCTTCGGCGCCGACCGGCGCTCAGGCGGCACCATCAGCGTCGACGGCAAGGTCGTTCATGCCACCGATCCCCATGACGCGATCCGCGCCGGCATCGTTTTGTGCTCGGAAGACCGCAAGCATGACGGCATCATCCAGGGCCGCTCGATCGAGGAGAACATCAACATCTCGTCGCGGCGTCATCACACACGCTTCGGAACCTTGAACCGCGCTAGCGAGATCGCCACCGCCGAGACCTTCATCAAGAAGCTCAAGGTGCGCACGCCGTCGCGCAAGCAGGACATCATCAACCTCTCCGGTGGCAACCAGCAGAAGGTCATTCTCGGCCGCTGGCTGTCGGAGCAGGGCGTGCGCGTGCTTATCGTCGACGAGCCGACACGCGGTATCGATGTCGGCGCCAAAGCGGAAATCTACGAACTGCTCTACCAGCTTGCCGAAGACGGCATGGCGATCGTCGTCGTCTCGTCCGAACTGCCGGAAGTGATGGGCATTTGCGACCGCATCCTAGTGATGTGCGGCGGGCGCATCAGCGCCGAACTCGCGCGCGACCAGTTCGCCGAAAAAGCGATCCTGGCCGCCGCTCTTCCCGATCAGAAAACCCCCGACGCGATCGCATCCTGAGGATCTTTGCCATGACCGATCAGTTGAAGAAGATCCTGCTCGGCGAACAGGGCCTCGTCGTGATCTTCATCGTCGCCTTCGCGCTGGTGTCGCTGCTGGTGCCGAATTTTCTGACCGACCGCAACATGCTCGGCCTGCTGCAATCGGTGGTCACCGTCGGCATCGTCGCCTGCACGATGATGTTCTGCCTCGCCGCGCGCGACTTCGACCTCTCGGTCGGTTCGATCGTTGCTTTCGCCGGCATGGTCGCGGTGATGGCGTCGAACTATACCGGATCGATCATCCTCGGGCTTCTTGCGGCAATCGCCTGCGGCGCCTTCGTCGGCTTCATCAACGGCGTCGTCATCGCCAAGTTCCGCATCAACGCGCTGATCACGACGCTTGCTACCATGCAGATCGTGCGCGGCCTTGCGCTGATCGCATCCGATGGCCGCGCCGTCGGCATCAACAGCCCGGATTTCTACCAACTGGCGCTGTCGAAGCTGTTCGGCATTCCGACGCCGGTCTGGGTCCTGGCCGTGCTGTTCTGCATCTTCGGTTTTGTCCTCAATCGTACCGTGTTCGGCAAGAACACGCTGGCCATCGGCGGTAACCCGGAGGCTTCGCGCCTGGCCGGCGTCAATGTCGACTGGACGCGCATCTGGATCTTTGCGCTGCAAGGCGTGGTTTGCGGCATCGCCGGCATCCTTTTGGCCTCGCGCATCACGTCGGGCCAGCCCAATGCGGCGGTGGGGCTTGAACTCTCGGTCATCTCGGCCTGCGTGCTCGGCGGCGTCTCGCTTGCCGGCGGCCGCGCCACCATGTCGGGCGTCATCGTCGGCGTGCTGATCATGGGCATCGCCGAAAACGCCATGAACCTGCTCAACATCGCAGCCTTCTACCAATACATTGTGCGCGGCGTGATCCTGCTGCTTGCCGTTTTGCTCGACAATCTGCGTTCGTCGGCACTGGGCCGGCGCTGATCCGTCTTCCAGTGGAGTGACAGCCATGGCTGAGCGCCTGTCCGGCAAACGCATCTTCCTCACCGGCGCCGCGCAAGGCATCGGGCTTGCCATCGCCGAGGCCTGCCTGGCCGAAGGGGCAAAACTGTTCCTGGTCGATCGCGACGGCGCGCTGCTGGACAAAACGGTCGCCGGCCTTGCCGCACCGCAGGGCCATGTCGGACATACCGCAGCCGACATCAGCGACGGGGCCGCGATTGCCGCTGCCGTCAGCCGGGCGACCGACGCGATCGGGCCGATCAACGCGCTGATCAACAATGCCGGGATGAATGTGTTCTCGACGCCGCTCGAGGCGACCGAGGAGGAGTGGAATCGCAATTTCGATGTCAACGTCAAAGGCGCCTGGAACTGCGCCAAGGCGGTGCTGCCGGCAATGATCGCAAATGGCGGTGGCGCGATCCTCAACATCGCCTCGACGCACAGCTTCACCATCATCCCTCATACCTTCCCCTATCCCGTGGCCAAGCACGCGCTGCTTGGGCTGACCAAGTCGCTGGCGCTGGAATATGCCGGGCAGCGCGTGCGCGTGAACGCGCTGGCGCCCGGTTATGTCGAGACGCAGAAGGCGACCGACTATTGGAACAGTTTTGCCGATCCGGTTGCGGCGCGCGCCAAGACGCTGGCGCTGCATCCCGGCGGCCGCATCGCCTCGGCGCGCGAGATCGCGCTGGCCGCTGTGTTCATGATTTCTGAGGAGTGCCCGTTCATGAACGCGGCGACCCTCGTCGTCGATGGCGGGCTCAGCCAGCTACAGCATCCCGCCTGAACGCTGGAGAGGCTCTATTTCTACCGCATCGACCGCCGGCCTAATGGAGCAAGCAGTCGCGATCAGAAACGCTCGCGATAGGCGCGCGGATTGGTGCCCAGCACGCGCAGAAAGCCGCGCCGCATGGTTTCTTCCGAGCCGAAACCGCAGCGGCGGGCCGTCTGGTTGACGGGCTGGCCCCGCTCCAGCATCCGCCGCGCCGCCTCGATCCGGATCTCCTCGATCGCGCGGGCAGGTGTCCGGCCGGTGGCCTCGCGATAGCGCCGCGAGAAGCTGCGCGGGCTCATATTGGCGTGGTCGGCCAACTGCGTGAGCGACAGGTCACCGGCCAGATTTTCGAGGATCCAGCCATGCAGCCGGTCGAAGCGCCCGTCGCCTTGCTGCAGCTTGAGCGTTTGGCTGAATTGCGCCTGGCCACCGGGACGTTTCAGGAAGACCACCAACTCGCGCGCCACGCCGAGCGCCGTGTGCCGGCCAAGGTCGGCCTCGACGAGGGAGAGGGCGAGATCGATCCCCGCCGTTACGCCGGCGGATGTCCAGACATTGCCGTCGCGGATGAAGATCGGATCGGGTTCGAGCCGGACCGCGGGAAAGCGCCGGGCGAACTCCGCGCAGCGTCCCCAATGGGTCACCGCGCGGCGGCCGTCGAGCAGGCCAGCCGTCGCCAGCAGCATGGCGCCGCTGCAGACGGAAGCGGTTCGGGTGGCATCGCGCGAGCGACCGGCGATCCACTGGACCAGCACGGGATCGTCGCAGGCCGCGTTGACGCCCCATCCTCCGGGGACAAGCAGCGTGTCGATCTTACCTCCGTGGGTTGGCAGCACTGCTGCCTCCAGCACGAGACCGGCCGATGTCCGGATGCGCGGTGAGGCGGCGACGACCACGACCTCGTAAGGAGCCGGTTCGCCGGCCTGCCTTTTGAAATCATTGGCGCTGGCAAAGACCTGCAGCGGTCCGCTGACGTCGAGGAGCTGGATGTCGGGATAGGCAAGTACTTCGATACGGCGCATTGGTTTGGCCCGAAGCGAGGGATGAATGGCAATCGTGCCAAACCATGATGCCGTAGATTGCCGGAAGTCAACCCACGGAGATTTCCATGCCCCTTCGTTTCGGCATCCTCGTATTCCCCGACGTCCAACAACTCGACCTCACCGGCCCATACGAAGTCCTGGCATCGGCCAAGGATGCCGAGGTGGAACTGATCTGGAAGGATCGCAACCCGGTGACGTCATCGACGCGCCTCTCGCTGACGCCAACCGCGACCTTTGACGATTGCCGGCCCCTCGACGTGCTGTGCATTCCTGGCGGGGGCGGGGTCAACGCGCTGCTGGAGGACCAGACAGTCCTCGATTTCGTGTGGGAGCGCGCGGGGCAGGTGCGCTACATCACCTCCGTTTGCAGCGGTGCCCTGGTGCTTGGGGCGGCCGGACTGCTGAGGGGCAAGCGCGCGACCACGCACTGGTATGCGCATGATTTCCTTGAGGAGTTCGGAGCGATCCCGGTCGACGAGCGTATCGTCGAAGACGGCAAGCTCATCACCGCCGGCGGCGTCACTTCGGGGATCGACTTCGGCCTGGCGCTGGTTGCGAGGCTGCTTGGACAGGAGGAGGCCGAGATCGTGCAGCTCTCGCTCGAATACGCCCCGGCTCCTCCCTTTCGGTCCGGCACGCCCGCCGAGGCGTCGCCTGCGGTGCTGGCGCAGGCAAAAAAGCGCCTCTCTGGTTCGAGGCGGGTTCGCGAGGCAATCTTCGCTCGCTGGCGCGAGGCTCGCGCCGCCGCTGCGCCGGCGCGCATCCACGGCTGAAGCAGCAAGGCCGAAGGTGCATCCCCTGGCCCTTCGGCCTTGCTGCGTTTCCATTGTTGACAGGTCCCTTCGTCTGTGCAGAAATTGGTTGGACCATTGAACCACTTCGGTAATAGCCCCGGTGACCCAATTCAGCCTTCCGCCGATCCAGACGACGGCCCGCGACGACGCGGTGCTGAAGGCGTTGGCCGGCTTCGTCATGCGCGAGAAGCTGGAACCCGGTGAGAGGCTGCCGACCGAACGCATCCTCGCTGAGCGTCTGAAGGTCAGCCGCAATACGGTGCGCGAGGCGCTGACGCGCTGGGAAGGGCTTGGCCTGGTCGAGCGCCGGCAGGGCTCGGGCACCTATCTCAAGGCCGCCGTCTCGCTCGACATGCTGCACATGCCGCTGACGCTTGCCGGCGGCAATGATTTCACCGGCCTGATGCGCACGCTGGAAATCCGCCGCGCGCTGGAAGCGGAAGCCGCCGCCCTTTGCGCCATTCGTGCCGACAGGGACGACCTCGCCGAGATCGAGCGCAAGCTCGACATCATGGAGGAAGAGTTTCTCAGCCGCGCCGGCATGTCGTCGGAAGAGGACTGGGAATTCCATCAGGCGATCTACCGCGCCTGCGGCAATCCGCTGTTCGAGCAGATTATCGCCGCCATGCACGAACTGTTCCACCGCTTCTGGGAACATCCGCTCGGCGTGCGCGATTTCGGCCACGCAAGCTTTCCCTACCACCGCACCATGTTCGACTGCATCGCCGCGCACGATCCGGAAGGCGCCCGGGCCGAAGCGCTGAAACTGATCGCCACGGTCGAGGACGATTTGAAGCGCGGCGCCGCCAACCTCAAACTTTCGGTCCGCACATGAACGAGCACAGCTTCGACCCAGGCATTTCCGGCAGCGACTATCTCGCCGAGGCGGCGACGCTTCTGGCGCATGACGACCCGTTCCCCGGCAATGCGGTGGTGCCGCCGATCTACCAGACCTCGCTGTTCACCTTCGCCAGCTATGCCGACATGGCCGACACCTTTGCCGGGCGCAGGAAACAGCCGATCTATTCGCGCGGCGACAATCCGACGGTGATGGAATTCGAGTCGCGCGTCGCAGCGCTTGAAGGTGCTGAAGCCGCACGTGGTTTTTCGAGCGGCATGGCTGCGATCAGCGCGACGTTGCTGGCTTTCGTCGGCGCCGGCGAACGCATCCTTGCGGTGCGCAATTGCTATGGCGACGCCTACCGACTGTTCGAGCGGCTGTTTCCGCGCCTGCATATCAAGGTCGACTATGTCGACGGCTCTGATCCGGATGCGGTGGCGGCGGCACTTCCCGGTGCGAAATTGCTCTATCTGGAAAGCCCGACCTCGATGATGTTCGAGCTGCAGGATCTCGAGCATCTGACGCGGCTGGCGAAAGAGCAGGGCATCGTCACCACCATCGACAATTCCTGGGCGACGCCGGTGTTCCAGAAGCCAATCCTGCACGGCGTCGATCTGGTGCTGCATTCCGCCTCGAAATATCTCGGCGGTCACAGCGACACCGTCGCCGGCGTGGTGGCCGGCTCGGCCGCTCACATCAAGCATATTAACGACCAGACCTACTCGCAGCTTGGCGCAAAGCTGTCGCCCTTCGAGGGCTGGCTGCTGTTGCGCGGCCTGCGCACGCTGCCGCTGAGACTGCCGCATCACATGAAGAGCGGGCTCACCATCACCGAGCGCTTGAAGGCGCATGACAAGGTCGAGCGGGTCAATCATCCTGCCTATTCCAATCATCCCGGCAAGAAGACGCTTGCCGGCTATGCCGGGCTGTTCTCCTTCGAGGTGACGGAGGATGTCGACATTCCCGCTTTCGTCAATGCGCTGAAATTTTTCCGCATTGGCGTCAGCTGGGGTGGTCATGAAAGCCTGGTCGTGCCGGCAAAGGCGTCGCTCGAGCAGACGCCGGGTCTCAATTCGATGGCGCGCTTCGGCGTCAGCCCCCGAACCATCCGCTTCAATGTCGGATTGGAAAGCGTCGAGGACCTCTGGGCCGACATCGGCCAGGCCTTCGACAAAGCAAAAAAATGACTGGGTTCAAAATGGGAGTTCTGAACATGAAAAGACTGAGCATCATGCTTGCCACCGCTGCCGGCCTGGCGATGTCCGCCAGTGGCGCATTGGCCGACACCACCCTCAAGCTGGTCGAGGTCATCACCAGCCCGCAGCGCACCGAATTCCTGAAGAAGCAGATCGCCGAGTTCGAGGCCGCCAATGCCGGCGTCAAGGTCGAGGTGGTCTCGCTGCCTTGGGGTCAGGCCTTCGAGAAATTCCTGACCATGGTGCAGGCCGGCGATACGCCCGACATCGTCGAGATGCCGGAGCGCTGGATGGGCCTCTACGCCACCAACGGCCAGCTCGAGGATCTCGGTCCCTACATGGCCAAATGGGATGATGCCAAAACGCTCGGCGACCGCGCCAAGCAGTTCGGCTCGACCGTCAACAACACCCAGTTCATGATCCCGTACGGCTACTATGTGAATGCGCTGTTCTGGAACAAGAAGCTGTTCAAGGAAGCCGGTCTCGACGGTCCGCCGGCGACGCTCGACGACTTCATCGCCGACTCCAAGAAGATCTCGGCCATTCCAGGCAAGTACGGCTATTGCTTGCGCGGTGGGCCGGGCGCCTTCAACGGCATGCACATGTTCATGAACATCGCCGCCGGCAAGGGCGGCTACTTCAACGAGGACGGCACCTCGACAATCAACGAGGAGGGCTCGGTCAAGGGCCTGCAGATGCTGGCCGACATGTACAAGGACGGGCTGGCGCCCAAGGATGCGGTGAGCTGGGGCTTTAACGAGACCGTCACCGGCTTCTATTCCGGCACCTGCGCCATGCTCAACCAGGATCCGGATGCGCTGATCGGCATTGCCGACAAGATGAGTGCCGACGATTTTGCCGTGGCGCCGCTGCCTGTGGGGCCAAGCGGCAAATCCTATCCGACGCTGGGCTATGCCGGCTGGGCGATGTTCGCCAATTCGCAGCACAAGGACGATGCCTGGAAGCTGATGGCGACGCTGTTGTCGCCCAAGGACAATCTCGAATGGGCCAAGGAAGTCGGCGTCGTGCCGATCCACAATGGCGCCGACCAGGATGCCCACTTCAAGACCGAGCAGTTCAAAGGCTGGTTCACCGAACTCAGCGACACTTCCAAATATGAAATGGTGACGCCGCCGACACATCTGGAGAACCTCGGCAATTTCGTCGACCAGGTGGCGATCAAGAATTTCCAGGAAGTGCTGCTCGGCCAGAAGTCGGCCAAGGACGTTGCCGATCAATGGGCCGCGTTCCTGACCAAGGAACAGCAGGACTGGCTGGCCAAGAACAAGAAGTAGTTCTTCCACCTTCTCCCCGTTTACGGGGAGAAGGTGGCCCGAATGCATGTCGCCAAAAAGTGCGTAGCGGTTTTGGGACAACGACATGCACAGACAGGCCCGGATGAGAGGCAGCGCGAGCACCCCAAGGCTGGCGCCGCCCCTCATCTGCCTGCCGGCATCTTCTCCCCGTGAACGGGGAGAAGGGTGCTGTTGCCGCTGTCGGCACCCACCCATGATTGTTGAGCGCTAATGACTTATGCCGTGTCCGAAATACGATCCGCCGGCCGGCCGCGAAAGAAGCGGCTGACGCATGCGGCCATCGAGCCCTGGCTTTATCTTTCGCCGGCGATCGTTCTGCTGGTCGTGGTGCTGTTGGTGCCGCTGATCATCGGCATCAGCTATTCGTTCCGGAAGTTCTCCGCCTTCAAATCCGAATATGTCGGTCTAGGCCAGTATCAGGCGATGCTGACCGACCAGGTGCTGGGGCAGGCGCTGGTCAACACGCTGTGGTGGACCGTCGCCAGCCTGTTCTTCCAGTTCTTCCTCGGCCTGGGTCTGGCGTTGCTGCTCGACAAACCGTTTGTCGGGCGCAAGTTCGTGCAGGCGGTGGTGTTCCTGCCCTGGGCGGTGCCATCTTTCCTGTCGGGCCTGACCTGGGCGTGGCTGTTCAATCCGATCATCGGACCACTGCCGCATTGGCTCTTCACGCTCGGGCTGAAGGCCGAGCCGACCAATGTGCTGTCCGATCCGGCGACCGCCATGTGGGGGCCGATCATCGCCAACATCTGGTTCGGCATTCCGTTCTTCGCCATCACGCTGCTGGCGGCGCTGAAGTCGATCCCGTCGGAACTGCATGAGGCGGCCGCAATCGACGGCGCTTCGCCTTGGCAGCGCTTCACCAAGGTGACGCTGCCGTTCCTGGCGCCGACCATCGTCATCACCGTCATGCTGCGTACGATCTGGATCGCGACCTTCGCCGATCTGATCTTCGTCATGACCGAGGGCGGGCCGGCCGGCTCGACCAGCACGGTGCCGGTCTACATCTATGTCAGCGCCTTCAAGTCGCTGGACAAGGGCTATGCCTCCGCGGTGGCGGTGCTGCTCTTGATCTTGCTGATCGCCTATGCGATCGCGCTGATCGCCATCCGCCGCTTGCTGGTGAGGCACGTCTGATGATTGCCGGACGCTCCACCTCCTCGCGCATCTTCAGCGGCATCGGCCTCTACGCGGCGATTGCCGCCTATATGATCTTTGCGCTGTTTCCGATCTTCTGGACGCTGAAGATTTCGGTAACGCCGGAGCGGCTGCTCTATTCCGAGGGCATCACGCTGTGGCCGTCGCAGACCTCCTTCCGCAACTTCATCACTGTCCTGGAAGCCTCTGACTTCCCCCGCTATTTCCTCAACAGCGTTATCGTCTCGGTGTCGACGGCGGCCCTGGTGACAGTCATCGCCACGCTCGCCGGCTACGCCATGTCGCGCTTCACCTTTCGCGGCAAGGCAACGCTGGCGATCATGCTTTTGCTGACGCAAACCTTCCCGCTGGTGATGGTCATTCCGCCGATCTACCGCGTCATGGGCGAGCTTGGCCTGACCAACAGTCTGGTTGGTCTGATCATCATCTACACCGCCTTCAACACCGCCTTCGCCACCTTTCTAATGCAGTCCTTCTTCGACGGCATTCCGAAGGATCTGGAGGAAGCGGCGATGATCGACGGCTGCACGCGGGCGCAGGCGATGCGCAAGGTGATCGTGCCGCTGACCTTGCCCGGCATGGGCGCCACGCTCGGCTTCGTCTTCACCGCCGCCTGGAGCGAATTGCTGTTCGCGCTGATGCTGATCTCCAGCGACGACCAGAAGACCTTTGCCGTCGGCCTGCTCACCTATATCGGCAAGTTCGCCGTGGACTGGGGGCAGATGATGGCGGCGTCGATCCTGGCGCTGATCCCGGTCTGCATCTTCTTCGCCTTCCTGCAACGCTATCTCGTCACCGGCCTCACCGCCGGCGCGGTCAAAGGATAATCGATGGCTTCCGTCACGCTGCAAAACGTCGAGAAGGATTACGGTTCGCTGCGCATCCTGCACGGCGTCGACCTCGAGATCGCCGATGGCGAGTTCGTCGTGCTGGTCGGCCCGTCCGGCTGCGGCAAGTCGACCCTTTTGCGCATGATTGCCGGGCTGGAGGAGGTGTCGGGCGGCGAGATCCATATCGGCGATCGGCTGGTCAACGATGTCGCGCCGAAGGACCGCGATATTGCCATGGTGTTCCAGTCCTACGCGCTCTATCCGCACATGGATGTGTCGTCGAATATGGGTTTCAGCCTGCTTTTGAAGAAGGCGGAGAAGACGACGATCGACGGCAGGGTAGGGGCGGCGGCCAAGCGCCTCGGCCTCGACAGTTTCCTCGGCCGTCTGCCCAGGCAACTGTCCGGCGGCCAGCGCCAGCGCGTCGCCATGGGCCGCGCCATCGTGCGCGATCCCAAAGTGTTTCTGTTCGACGAGCCGCTCAGCAATCTCGACGCCAAATTGCGCGTGCATATGCGCGCCGAGATCAAGGCGCTGCACCAGCAGCTCAAGACCACATCGGTCTATGTCACCCACGACCAGATCGAAGCCATGACTATGGCCGACCGCATCGTCGTCATGCATGACGGCTATGTGCAGCAGGTCGGCCATCCGCTCGAACTCTACGATCGGCCGATCAATACTTTTGTGGCCGGCTTCATCGGCTCGCCCGGCATGAATTTCTTTCCGGCGACAGTGGCCAAGGGCGGCAAGGTGGACGCGGTGCTGGCCGACGGCCAGAAGCTGCGGTTGCCTGATGGCTTGCCGTTGAAGGATGGCGATGTGCTTACTGTCGGGCTACGGCCGGAGCACATCCAGCTTGCCGACGATGGTCCGCTCAGGGCAGAGGTCGAGGTGGTCGAGCCGCTCGGCCTGTCGACGCAGTTCTATGTCCGGCTCGCCAACCAGCTGGTTTGTGTCTTCGTCATGGGACGCAGCACTATCCGACCGCGCGATACGGTGCGGCTGTCTGCCGATCCGGTGGCGCTGCATCTATTCGATCCCGCAAGCGGCAACCGCATCGGGTAATCCTATCGAAGGCTGCCCAGGCTGGCATACATGCCGGTGGTACGGAACTGCGTCGGGTTGATGCCGTAGAGCCGGCGGAAGACTTTCGAGAAATAGTTGGCGTCCTCGAAGCCGCACAGGATGGCGACCTCCTTGACCGGCAGGAAATCGGCTTTGGTTAGCAGCTTCGCCGCCCGCTGCAGCCGCTGCTGCAGCACGAACTCGGCCGGCGGAACGCCTTCGCTCTCGGCGAAGCAGCGCGAGAAATGGGCGCGGCTGAGGCCGCTGATCTGGACGAGCTCGGCCACGGGCAAGGGCTTGTCGAGATTGGCGTTGATATGATCGATGACCGGCTGCATGACGCTCTGTTTCTCAGTGAAGGCGTGCGAGCCGAAGACATCGTCGTAAAGCGCCATCGCCGCCTCATAGGCGATTGCCGAAGCAGCGCCAGGCGAAGCGCCGCCCTTGATCAGGCGCAGGCTGCAATCGGCGAGATGATCGATCGTCTCCGGCTGCAGCCGAAACACCGGGCCGGAGACGCTGAGTATGGATTTGTGGACGCGCAGCGCCTCCTCGCCATTCATCGAGATCCAGAAATATTCCCAACGGTCGCCCTTCTCCAGCCAGTAGCGATGGTTGTGTGGCACCAGCACCAGCAGCGTGTCGTTGGCCTGCAGGCGGTAGTTGCGGTTCTCGTAGCGCAGCTGGCCGGTGCCGCTGATCGTGTGCTGCAGCACGGTGAACGGTGTCTGGCCGCGCTTGCGCCCATCCCAGTCATAGGTCACGCCCTCGCGTACTTCATAGCCGGTGCTGGTCGGCATGGCATGCAGGCGCTGGCGGCCGCGCGGCAGCGAAATGGTGCGCATCAACTGTCCGTTGGCGATCAGATCATGCAGCACAAAATTACCCTCGAAAGCATAATCGTTCTCTGGCCGCGCCCTGGAATAACGGCATAATCCAAATCCTGAGAACGCGAAAGACCCGCGGTTTAGGAGCGGGCGGGGAGGAGAACGAGCCGGAATTCCGGCTCGAATGGCATGCGCGCCGAGGCGAGCCGCCATTCCCTTTCCTGTTGCTCCTTACCCGGCATTCGAATGCATCGAGGTGAGGTGATGAGTTTCAAAATCGCTATTATCGGCGCCGGCAGCGTCGGCTTCACCAAGAAGCTGTTCACCGATATTTTGTGCGTCCCGGAATTCAGCGACATCGAATTCGCGCTGACCGATCTCAGCGAACACAATCTGCAAATGATCAAGGCGATCCTCGACCGCATCGTCGAGGCCAACAAGCTGCCGACCAGGGTGACGGCGACGACCGACCGCCACAAGGCGCTGGAAGGCGCGCGCTACGTCATCAGCTGCGTGCGGGTGGGCGGGCTCGAAGCCTATGCCGACGATATCCGCATTCCCTTGAAATACGGCATCGACCAGTGCGTCGGTGACACGATTTGCGCCGGGGGCATCCTCTACGGCCAGCGCAACATCCCGGTCATCCTCGACTTCTGCGAGGATATATTGGAGGTCGCCGAGCCAGGCGCCAAATTCCTCAACTATGCCAACCCGATGGCGATGAACACCTGGGCGGCGATCGAATATGGCAAGGTCGATACGGTCGGCCTCTGCCACGGTGTCCAGCACGGCGCCGAACAGATCGCCGAAGTGCTCGGCGCCAAGTCGCACAGCGAACTCGATTATGTCTGCTCCGGTATCAACCACCAGACCTGGTTCATCGATTTGCGGCTCAACGGCCGCAGGATCGGCAAGGACGAACTGGTGGCTGCCTTCGAGGCGCATCCGGTCTATTCGCAGCAGGAAAAGCTGCGCATCGACGTGCTGAAGCGCTTCGGCGTCTACTCCACCGAAAGCAACGGTCATCTCTCCGAATATCTGCCCTGGTATCGCAAGCGGCCGGACGAAATCACCCGCTGGATCGACATGTCCGACTGGATCCATGGCGAGACCGGCGGCTATCTTCGCTACTCCACGGAAACCCGCAACTGGTTCGAGACGGAATATCCGCAATTCCTCGAAGCGGCGTCGAAGCCGCTCGACGTATCGAAGCGCTCGAACGAGCATGCCAGCCATATTCTCGAAGCGCTGGAGACGAACCGCGTCTATCGCGGCCACTTCAACGTCAAGAACACCGGCATCATCACCAATCTGCCGCAGGACGCGATCATCGAATCACCCGGTTTCGTCGATCGCTTCGGCATCAACATGGCGTCAGGCATCACGCTGCCGGAAGCCTGCGCGGCCACCTGCATGGCTTCGATCAACGTTCAGCGCATGTCGGTGCATGCGGCTGTTACGGGCGACATTGACCTGCTCAAGCTCGCGGTGCTGCACGATCCGCTGGTGGGTGCGGTGTCGACGCCGGAAGAGGTCTGGCAGATGGTCGACGAGATGGTCGTCGCCCAGGCGCGTTGGCTGCCGCAATACGCCGATGCCGTGCCGGCCGCCAAGGAGCGGCTTTCGAAATCGAAGGTGAAAACCCGCGACTGGGCGGGTGCGGCGCGGCGCAAAGTGCGCTCGATCGAGGAACTGCGCGCCGAAAAAACGGCTCTGAAACAGGCCGGCTGAGAATGCTGGCAGGCGGACAGCGGGAGGCCGGTTCGCCAATCAGCCGTCATGAATAGATGCGGGCAGCAGCAGACGTCGAAACATCTGGGAGGAACACAATGAGGAACTTTCGTGGAATTGGCATTCTCGCCGGGCGAAGAATTGGCATTCTCGCCGGGCGAAGAATTGGCATTCTCGCCGGGCTGGCGCTGAGCGTCTCGGCATCGGCGCTTGGCAGTGCATACGCGTCCGAGCCGACCACGCCGCC